>NZ_CAWUGZ010000018.1:0-59705 GCF_963921845.1 Commensalibacter sp. Nvir
AAGTAATCCTGCGGCGGTAGAAAATGTTGCAGCTGTCGTATTATCGTCTGGTAACCCTATAATATTGTTTGGTTTTCCTAGCCTTATTTGACGATTCAGTATTTTAGCAGCTAAGGGGCCTATTCCATCAAGTAAAGACCCTCCTCCTGTTAAAATAACACGATTTTTAGTGTTATATCCAACATTTACATTATCCAAACGATCACGGATAAGCTCAAGCGTTTCTTCAATTCTTGGTCGGATAATTGAAATAACTTTTGATAATGATATATTTATCACAGAATCATAATCGTTATCACCCATAATTTGTATAGGTATCTGTTGAGAATCACCATACAAATACTCAACGCTTCCTCGAGTTGTTTTTAACCACTCCGCCGTATCTATTGAGGTGGAAAGAATACTTGCTATGTCTCGTGTAATATGCGTTCCTCCTATAGGTATCTGTGAAGTATGAATAAGTTGATTTTCGCTATAAATACCGATTGAAGTGGTTCCCCCTCCCAAATCAATGATGGTGGCCCCAAGATCCCTTTCATCGGCGGTCATCACCGCTAAGCCTGCAGCGAGAGGTGTCGATACAATGGCTTCAATTTCGAGTTCAGCTTTTGTTAAAACGGTAGCAAGATTTCTTAAAGAAGTTGAAGAAGTGTCGATGACATGTACTTGAGTACTCAATCGATTGCATTGATACCCTCTTGGATCTTCTATGCCAGCGGTTTCGTCCACTTCAAAACTTAGAGGTAAAGCATGTATGATCTCACGTCCGTTAATTTGTGCTCTAAGTACGCCTTCATTAACTATTCTATAAATATCTTGAGTGTTAATTTCTCGTCCACCAATAGGATAATCAACATGAAAGATTTGGCTGGAAGGTTTGCCTCCTGATAAATTGACGTAAATTTTATTTAGTCTACGTTCTGCGGCTTCTTCAGCCTGCCCAACAGCAGAGCGAATAGCACGTTCTGCAGCTTTGAGGCTAACAATCCCTCCTTGTCGAACACCATGAGAACGTCTCCATCCGTATCCGAGCACTTGCAGCTTTCCATTGGATTTTCCTTGTCCAATCAGACATGTAATTTTAGTACTTCCGATGTCAAGAACACCAAAAACACCCGGTAACCATTTCTCATGTATTAAATCATCAGGTGGAAAAGAATTGCTTTTTATTAATTGACGAGAGGATGCAAGGGTCAACGAGTTCCCATTTGGGATTAAAGGCTTCTTAGATTTTTTTGGAGTAGGAAGAAGCTGACTCATAAAGGATACCTAACTATGATAATCTCTGATGATATTGCATTACAAAGGAGTTAAATTATGGAGTATGCGCCAAATCAGGGGTTTCGTCCCTAGGTGTATGAAGGGAATTCTTGTTTTCTTGAATAATTAATCGGTCTGATAATCTCAAATCAACCACTTGTATGGGACGATCTAAAAGCTGAATTTGCTCTTGTAATGTAGTTAATCGTTGCAAAGCAGGAAGTTCTTGATTTTCAGGCAGGCGAATAATGATACCGTTTTTTAAATCTAGATTCCAACGCCTCTCTCTTACTCTTACTGCGGCGACGACACGTTTTTGAATTTCTGGTTGGGAAGCTAAATCGTCCAGTAGATCTGAAGCAGCTTTATTGGCTCCTACACCGACAACTAAGGGTAATTTTAAAAAGGCTTGTTCGTCTTTGCCGCTCATGCCTTGGTCATTTACGATTTTCCCTTCGTGATCTATAAGCATAAATTTACCTTGATTTTGCCATATTGCATAGGGACGACGTTCGACGATATTAACAATAATGGTTTTGGGTAATTGTCTTTTGACCAATGCATGATCAACAAATGGTAATTCATTTAGCCTTTTTTGTGCATTGTTAATGGAAAAAGTAAAAATGGACTTTCCCATAGGCATGCCAAGTGCATTTTTAACCTCTTGTTCAGGAGTGAGCTTACAACCTGTAATTTCTATTTCGCTTATTTTCATAGGAATTAAAGAGGCAATTTTATTTTCTATTGTGATATAGTCTTTAGGAGAAAATGTTTTGTAAATAAACCATTCTCCTCCGCCTAGCAAAATTATAATGAACACGAGCAGGATGAAAGGTTTTGCTAAACGTTTTAGTCGTCTAAATGTAATGCTGGCTTTAGATGGCCTGTCGTTTTGATAATCAGAAGGTTTGTTTAGGTACGACATTTCGCGTTTTCCACTAACCAAGAGCAAAGATATGGATAGGTGGTTCCTCGAAAGGCTGCTTGCTCTGGTAATAAAGAAGTTTCTGTCATTCCAGGATGCGTATTTACTTCGAGAATGTACAATTTCCCTGGTTTGTTTTCCTTTTCATTTTGGTCGTCATAGCGAAAATCTGTTCTTGAAACGGGTGAACATCCTAATATGTTGTGCGCAGACACAGCATAATTTAAGGCTTGTTCAAATGCGTTAGGATGTATTTTTGCGGGTAATGTATGTTTGGATTCGCCTGTTTTGTATTTTGCTTCGTAATCGTAAAATATATGATTTTTAGAAGCTATTTCCGTAACAGTTAATGCTTCATCATTGCAAACGCATACGGTTAACTCTTTACCAGGTATAAATTCTTCAACTAGAATTTTATCACCATAATGCCAATTATTTAAAATATGTTGTCTCTGTTCTTGTCTTTCTTTTGGGCTCTTACTTTGTACAAGGTGTACGCCTACGGAAGACCCTTCTTCAATAGGTTTAACAACATAAGGGACAGCAAAAGGATCGCATTCTAAAAATTTATCAAAAGAAACCACTTTACCTTTGGCAACAGGCAAACCTGATTCGGCAAGTAAGGTTCGAGTCACCACTTTATTCATCCCCATAGCCGAAGCGCAAATCCTAGAGTGTGTATAAGGGATATTTAACCATTCTAAGACGCCTTGAATTGCACCATCTTCGCCGAAGCGACCATGTAAAGCGTTAAAAACCACGTTTGGTTTTTGTGAACGGAGAAGTTGAATAATATTTTCCAAGTCGTCGTTTGCGATTAAATCGCTTACACGGTAGTCCTTTTGGCGTAAGGCCTTGATAACGTTTTCCCCGCTTTTTAAACTAACGTCTCTTTCAGACGAAATACCTCCTCGGATGACTGTCACACGTTTCATTGTTGTTAATTTATCCTTTCATAGGATTGAAGACGTCCAACGCGTTTGATTTCCCATAGTAAATTAATACCAAAATGATTTAAAACACGCTTATGAATTTCCTCCCCTAAATTTTCTATGTCAAGAGCCGTTGCATTTCCCGTGTTAATAAGAAAGTTACAATGTTTTTCACTTACTTGCGCCCCGCCGATTTTTAAACCCCTTCCATTGACCATATCAATAAGTTGCCAGGCTTTGTAGGGAGAGAGTGAAGCTTCTGGATTACGAAATGTTGAGCCCCCGGTGCGAGAGCGTATAGGTTGTGTTTGTTCTCTACGCGCTTTAATACGTGACATTGTTTTTTGAATTTCAGCTTTGTCGCCAATTATTCCTTTAAGACGAGCTTTTACGATAATAACGTCTGGAGGCAAAGAGGAATGTCGATAGCTTAATCCCGCTTGTGCACTGGATAAACGTATAAGGTTTCCATCTTTGGTAACAATTTCCACCCAATCTAAGATTGAAGCCATATCGGAGCCGTGGGCCCCTGCGTTCATTTTGATGGCTCCGCCTATAGTGCCTGGAATACCCGTAAGAAATTCCAATCCAGAAAAACCATAATAAGCTGCTTGCTCTGCTACAGTTGAATCTAAACAAGCAGCACCTACTACGAGTCCGTCTTCTTCAACAACAATATCGTTAAACCCTTTACGAAGTTGAATACATATTCCTGCGATACCTCCATCTCTTATAAGGAGGTTGGATGTTGCTCCTAAGATGAAAATAGGCCAGTCGGCAGGGATAGACTGTAAAAGATAAATTAAATCTTTTTCATTTGCAGGTTGAATTAACACATCAAGATTTCCACCCACCCGAAACCAACTTTTTTTGTGAATAGGTACATTAAATAGGCATTTACCTTGCAAATTAGAAAGCAAATTTTGTATTGCTGTTTGCGTAAAAACGTGTTTGATCGTCATGACTTTTAATGATGTTTTTTTTGTAATTGGGTAAGTTGTTCGGGTAAGGCATGTGCCCAATGTGTGATAGAACCTGCTCCCAAACAAATAACAAAATCGCCAGGCAAAGCAATGGCATTGATCATTTCTGCCAGTTGATCGGGATGATGCAGTGCAACAACGGATTGATGCCCATGAGCACGCAATCCCTCTATAAGCGTATCTCGATTATAGTCTGCAATAGGTTCTTCTCCTGCAGGATAAACATCGGCAACGATAACGGTGCTCGCGTCATTCATACAGGAGCAAAACTCAGAAAATAAATCTTTTAATCGTGTGTAACGATGAGGTTGGACAACAGCAATGACATTATGAGATGTTGCTTGCCTGGCTGCTTTTAACACAGCGGCAATTTCAACAGGGTGATGGCCATAATCATCAATAATGGTAATTTTTCCAATTTCGCCAACCCGAGTAAATCGACGTTTAACGCCTTTAAAACCAGCAAAAGCGGACCGAATTGTGTCTACATTGATATCCATTTCTACCGCTACGGCTATTGCAGCCAGGGCATTTTGTACGTTGTGTTGTCCAAGCATGGGTAAGCGAAAAGGGCCAATTCGACGATGAACTTTTTTGTTTCTGTCGGTTATTATAACATGAAAAGTAGTGCCCAATTTATCGGAAATGACTTTATCGGCTTTTATATCGGCTTGCTGTGAAAATCCATACGTAATAATACGTCTATCCGATAGCGTCGGTAACATTTTCTGAACACCAGGGTGGTCAATGCATAGAACAGCGAAACCATAAAAAGGTATACGAGAAACAAATTGCTGATATGCGTTTTCCATTGCTTCAACCGTTCCCCAATGATCCATATGTTCAGAATCCATATTGGTGACGACAGCAATAACGAGAGGTAAGTGCAAAAACGAGCCATCGCTTTCATCTGCCTCAACAACCATCCAGTCGCTTGACCCCATACGCGTGTTGGTTCCATAAGCTTCAATAATGCCACCGTTAATGACAGTAGGATCTAATTTAGCGTGCTCAAGCAGCGTGGCTATTAAACTCGTCGTGGTTGTTTTTCCATGCGTACCACCTACAGCGATAGACCACCGAAGACGCATGAGTTCTGCTAGCATTTCTGCGCGACGAACTACAGGAATAAAACAAGAACGCGCGGTAACAATTTCTGGATTATTTTTTTTAATTGCGGTGGAAACGACAACAACTTGGGCATGACCAAGATTTTCTGCTTTATGACCGATAAAAACCGTAATGCCGAGTTTTCTTAATCGCTGAACATTAGAATTTTCCGATATATCGGAACCTTGGATTGAATAACCAAGATAATGTAATGTTTCTGCAATTCCTGACATACCGATACCGCCTATACCGACAAAGTGAATAGTGCCAATAGAAAGGGGAAGGGATCGCATAGTAAATATTCTTTCTCAAAAAAGAAGGCGCAAAGTGACTATATATAAGATTCTATTAAATCGGCGAGCTTTTTTGCTGCTTTAGGATAGTGGAGGCAATTGGAGTTGGCGGCTTGATGTAATTTAAAAGGATGTTCCAATAAATCATCTAGTAAGCCAGTTAGGGCTGAAACAGTAAATTGGCTTTGTTTTATAACCCAAGCCGCTCCCATATTTTGTAAAGCCATAGCATTATAATATTGCTCATCGTTAGCAGCAAAAGGATAAGGAATTAGAATAGCGGGACGCTTGATTAACGATAGCTCTGCTATGGAAGATCCTCCTGCACGGCCTATGATTAAATGTGTTCGTTTAAGTTGATACGCTACATCATCGATGAAGGGCAAAACTTGTGCTTGAATCTGTGCCCTATCATAGAAATTAGAAACCGTTTCTATGTCTTCTGACCTGACTTGTTGTACAATTGAAAGTTTTTGTTTAATAAAATTAGGTAGCTTGGTAAGAGCATGGGGAACAATATCATTGAAAATTTTTGCACCAAGGGAGCCCCCCCATACTAAGAGGTTAATTTTATCGGTAGGCAAGCGATAAGGCGATCCATAAAGATTTTCGATTTCAAATCGAACGGGTAGGCCCGTCTCTTTAACTGTTATTTTTTCCTTAGGTAAGTTTTTAACTTTAGGAAAAGAAGTGGCTATGGCGTTGGCAATCGGTATAAGCAATTTATTTGCTTTTCCAATAATAGCATTTCCTTCATGAAGGATAATAATCGGCCTTTTTTTCTTTTGAAATAATTTTGCTGCGAAGAGAGGAGGAATAGATGGGTACCCACCAAAACCAATTATAACGGAGACCGGATTTTCATTTAAAATTTTTCTAGACTGAAAAATTCCTTTTATCAGTTCAAAACTATTATGTACCTTATGTGTTAAAGATTTTTTAGCCAAACCAGCGCTGTCAACAACAAATTGCTGTACATTATCCCATTCTGCTAGGTGTGAATCTTCAATGCGTTTGTCGGTTATAAAAAGAAGAGGATAATGCCGTTCCTTAAGTTGCATGGCCAAAGCTTTAGCAGGAAAGAAATGACCTCCTGTGCCCCCTGCAACAATAGCGATTTTAGGTTTAATCATTGCATTAAATTCCTTTTGCTAAAAGGAAGGTTATTTTGTCGAAATTTGGGCGTTTCAATTCTCTTTCGGGTAAGGGCGAGTAGGGTTCCAAGTGTTAAAGCAATTGAAATGGCTGAAGAGCCTCCATAAGAAATAAAAGGTAAGGTCATTCCTTTGGTTGGAATTAGATGCAAGGTCGATCCCATATTAATAAATGCTTGCAATCCAAACCCTGTAATTAATCCCGAAGCAGAAAGAATAATAAAAGGATCATCTTCTTTAATTAATTTTAGCAATGTTCGTACGACTATAAAACAAAAAATAGCAATAATGAACATACATACAATCATACCATATTCCTCACCGGCTACGGCAAACACGAAATCAGCATGCGCATCGGGTAATAAATCTTTTACGCGACCTTCCCCTGGTCCACGACCCATAAGACCACCATTACCAAATGCTCTTAAGGCCGTATCAATTTGGTAATGATCACCAATGTTTGGATGAATAAAGCGCTCAACACGCGATTGAACGTGAGGAAAAACGGTATAGGCACCGATAAATGCGGCAATCATGCTGCCAAAAGCCGATAAAACCCAAAACATATTCAATCCATTAATAAAAAGTTGAGTGAATAGTACCACGGTAATAACTGCAAGCATGCCTATGTCGGGTTGAGATTTTAATAATACCAAAATAATTCCAAAAAGAGCCAAAACGATTACAAAACTGGGTATATAATATCTATTATTCCATCGACTTAGTATCCAACCCGTTAAAATAGCGTAACAAGGTTTAAGAAATTCGGAAGGTTGTATGGACATGATGGGTAAAGCTATCCATCGTCGTGCTCCTTTTATATCCATACCGTGTACTAATGTATAAGCAGTCGCTAAAATGGAGATAATTGTACCGATAAGTGCCAGTCTTTTTACCCCGGTGGTTGAAAGCATAGAGCTTACTAAAATAATAAAGGTTGCAAGACTTAGAAACATTACTTGTTTAAAAATAAACATATCTCTTGATGCGCCAATTCGCTGGGCGACAGCAGGGCTGGCTGCCAGCATGAGTATGTAACCAAACCCAATAAGCAATCCTACAGATCCCAAAGTCCAGTGATCAATATTACGCCACCAGGAGCCTAATTTTGAATTATCGATACGTGATATGCTTGCCATTTAACAACCTAAATTATCTGATGTTGTAAGACTTTTTTGGATAAATTATTCACCAGCTGAGTAAAAAGTTCGCCGCGTTCTTCAAAATTTTTAAATTGATCAAAGCTGGCGCAAGCGGGAGATAAAAGTACGGTGTTAATTTTATTTGTTAGGGCAAAAGAATAAGCTTGTTGCACGGCTTTGTCTAAGGTTTTAACAATACGAAAACGTACTGAATGACTTTCTAAGGTTTGGGCTAAAATTTGAGCATCCTTACCAATAAGCAAAGCAAGTTCTATTTGTGGGAAATAAGGAACTAAGCTTTTAATATCCCCTGCTTTTGCTAATCCACCAGCAATCCAAACAATTTTAGGATAACAAGAAAGAGCTTTCGCGGCGGCATCTGCATTGGTTGCTTTACTGTCGTTAACAAATGTAATGGAGCGAATGGTTGCTACTGGTTTTTGCCTGTGATCTAATCCTTCAAAGCTATTTAACCCTATTTGTATTTGCTCAGACGTTAAGCCCAGTCGATAGGCTATAGCCGACGCAGCTAAAGCATTTTGGGCGTTATGTGCCCCGGGTAGAGATTTGGCTTGGTTCAAATTGGCGATGTAATGTTTTTTATATTTTATGATCGCGTTTTGAATGTAAAAATTACATTTGTCTTGGTTTATTGAGAACGTTTGAACGTTTGTTTGGCGATTATAAATCAGATCGGTGGCAATGTTTGCACATAAAGGGTCATCAATACTTATGATTGCAAGATCTTGCTGATTTTGTCGATCAAAAACATGACGTTTTGCATTGATGTAATGGTGCATGGTGCCGTGCCTTTCAAGATGATCGGGTGTGATATTCAAAAGACAAGAAATATTAGCCTTATAGGTATCAAGTCTTTCCAGCATATAGGAAGACATTTCCAATACATAGACGCCTTTATCCCCTAGCAATGGTAAAGCGAGCGCTGCCGGCCCTAAATTTCCGCCTGCAACGGATTGTATGCCAGCTTGATTCAGAAGATGCGTTAATAGAACGGTTGTGGTTGATTTGCCATTTGTGCCAGTAATTGAAACAAATACAGCGTTAGACCCCGAGGCTCTAACCGCACGAAAAAGGAGTTCAGCATCGGATAAAATGGGGAGGTTTATAGCGATTGCATGTTGCGCGACAGGATGCGGACTGGGTAATTGATGAGGAATCCCAGGAGAAAGAATAAGGGCATCAAAAGATTCTAAATTGTTTAAAGGGGAAAGGTAAGGTTGTAGTTTTTTGGAAATCGCTTTTCTTTTTAAAGGTAAATCGTCCCATATTTGTATTAATCCTCCCATAGATAATAGACGTTCAGCCACGGCAACGCCATTCTTTCCAAGGCCCAAAATTGCGTACCGTTTTCCGTTTAAAAGAGATGATGAAAATTCCATTTAACGCAACTTCAAGGTAGCAAGACCAATAAGACCTAACATAATCGAAACAATCCAAAAACGAATGACTATTTTAGGTTCAGCCCACCCTTTTTTTTCAAAATGGTGATGGAGCGGAGCCATTAAAAATATGCGTGTTTTGGTACGCTTATACCATCCCACTTGAATAATAACGGACAACGTTTCTACAACAAATAATCCACCTACAATGCAGAGAACGAGTTCATGTTTAACCGCAACCGCAACGGTTCCTAAAGCTCCTCCTAAAGATAAGGATCCAGTATCCCCCATAAATACAGAAGCAGGGGGTGCATTAAACCATAAAAATCCTAAGCCAGAGCCAATAACTGCTGCACAAAAAATACCTAGTTCCCCAGTTTTTGGAACAAAATGAAGCTGTAAATAATCGGCAAAGACCATATTTCCGACAATATAAGCGATAAGTGAAAAGACCAAAAAAGAAATAACAACAGGAACGATTGCTAAACCGTCTAAACCATCCGTAAAATTAACGGCATTACCAAATCCTGTAATGATTATCATGCCAAATAATGGAAAAAAGTAGTTCAAAGGAATTAATATGTTTTTAAAGAAAGGTAGAGCAATCATATTTGCTAGTACTGGAGGCGTTATGTGTTGTAAAAAATAAGTGGCACATAAAGATATCAAAAATTCTGCACCCAAACGTGTTTTTTTACTCAATCCATCTGAGCTTCTTGTTGCTAATTTATGATAGTCATCAAAAAATCCAATGAAACCAAAACTTAATGTAGTTAAAAGGGTAATCCAAATAAAACCATTGGTTAAATCTGCCCAGAGAAGAGTTGACAAGGTCAAGCTGGATAAGATTAACACCCCCCCCATAGTCGGTGTGCCCGCTTTTTCTATGATGTGACGCTCTGGCCCCAATGTTCTTATGGGTTGACCTTCCCGTTGTATTGTTTTTAATTTTGCGATGATAAGAGGTCCAAGCCATAGGCTTAATAAGAAGGCGGTAAAACACGCTGCCCCTGCTCGAAAGGTAATGTAACGAAACAGATTAAGCAGGGTCTTATGTTCCAGCCCGTGATGCATAATAAAATTATAAAGCATCCTTATTCCTTTTAGCTAAAACGGTTAATGCATGGATAATGGTATTCATATTCATGCTATGGCTTCCTTTAATTAATAAGGTATCGTATTCAAGTAAATCGTCTTGGATAAAGGGGATAAGGTTGTTTGCGCTTGGACCCCATGCCCCTTGTAAATGTTGTGGAAGGTGATCAAATACGATTTTCATCATGGGTCCGCAAGCAAAAACCCTGTCCGTATATTTTAAAAGATAAGGTATTAAAGACAGATGTTCATTTTGACTAAATTGACCGAGTTCTTTTATATCGCCTAACACAGCAATTTTGCGTTTGCTGGCAATGAGTTTTAGCGTTTTGAGGCAAGCTTGTATAGACAAAGCAGAAGCATTATAGCTCTCATCTAAAATAACAACATTTTTATAGTGTAAAAGAATTTGCTTACCGCGACCTGCTCCTGCATTAAAGGTAGAAAGTGCTTGAGCAACTTTTTTCATATCCAAACCGAGAGAACTCGCAGCGCCGATAACCAGACCAGCGTTTTTTACCAAATGATACCCAGGATCACTAAGGTAAAAAGGAATATGTTGTCCGTTTATGACTGACGCAAAGTTGGACCCCGTCTTTGTCAGTTGTATTTCTTTCAACAAAATATCGGCGCTTACAGAGATTCCTACTTTAAGAATTTCTATAGGTTTATTTAAAGTTTTATTTATGAAATATTGTAGCCCGTATAGGTTTTCCGGCAAAATAAGTGTGCCATTTTTAAGTAAGCCGCTAACAATTTCACTTTTTTCTAAAGCAATATCATCTAAACTTTGCATAAATTCTAGGTGTGAGGAAGAAATTTCCGTAACCATAGCAATATTCGGTTTTACCATGTGAGCCAGTGGAGCTATTTCATTGGGGTGGTTCATTCCTATTTCACACACACAATAATAGGCATTTTTATCCAAATTAGCTAGGGTTAGGGGGACGCCAAGATGGTTATTATACGAACCTAGTGCTGCATGCGTTTTGTGAAAGTGCGATAAAACAACTTTCATCATTTCTTTTGTGGTTGTCTTGCCTACACTTCCTGTAATGGCGATCATTTTTCCCTTAAAACGCGTTCTAGCGTAAAATCCCATTTTTGTAAGGGCATCATAGGTATTGGGTACACGAAGAAGTGGATAAATATTGCTTTTTTTCTCATCAATGGATTGGCTTACAATTGCGCAACACGCGCCGAGCTCAAACGCTTTTTTGACGTAGAGATGCCCGTTGTTGCGTTCCCCAACCAAAGCAATAAAAATATCTCCTTTTTTTAAAGTTCGTGTATCAATAGACACGCCTGTGCCGACTGTGTTAAGCGGTTTAGTAAGGGTTCCATTTGTTGCAAGCAAAAGATCTTTTTCTGTCCATTGGCATATCATAAGTTGCTCGCGTAGTGTTGTATAATTTTTACATCTTCAAAAGGATATGTTTTATGACCAATGGTCTGTCCTTGTTCGTGACCTTTGCCAGCTACAACTAAAATATCTCCTTTTTTAAGTTTTTTTATCGCTTCTGCTATAGCTTCTTCTCGACCCGGTATTTCTAAGGCCGTTTCACAGCCTAATTTTATTTCTTTCCTTATGTGATCTGCGTTTTCGGTTCTTGGATTGTCGTCCGTAATAATAAGATGATCCGCCCATTTGGCAGCTGCTTTTCCCATTAAAGGCCTCTTCCCTTTGTCTCTATCTCCGCCAGCTCCAAAAACAATATAAAGCTCTCCTTGCGTATGAGATCTTAACGATTGTAAGACATGACTAAGTGCGTCGGGTGTATGGGCATAATCGACGTAAATTGCTGCACCATTTGGTAATAGAGCTGCTTGTTGCAGACGTCCTTTAACCCCTCGTAAGGCAGGAAGGTAAGGTAGATATTCACTCATTTCATCTGCGTCTGAAGTGATTAAAGACAGGGCCAATAATATATTATCAAGTTGATAGCGACCCAATAAAGGAACGGTAAGAGAGTATTGTTCTCCCTTACACGTCATGATTTTGAAATCTTGACCGTAGGGCGTAGGGTTGACGTTTAAAATTTTGATGAATTGTCCATTTTCCCCGACTAACCTCAGTTGATTTTTTCTTTTTATTGTCACTTCTTTTATTGTACGTAGAAATTTAGGTTCTATATCGGCGTTGATGCAAGCTATGCCGCCCTCAGGAAGTATTGTGTTAAACAATCGAAGTTTGGCGTTAAAATAATTGTCTAAACTGCCGTGATAATCAAGGTGGTCTCGGGTCAAATTAGTAAAGCCAGCAGCTTGTGCAACAATATTTTCCAATCGGAACTGTGATAGGCCATGAGACGAGGCTTCTATAGCAACATGCTGTACATGACGTTTGACCAAATCATTTAAGATACGATGTAGGGTAAGGGAATCTGGAGTGGTTAAGGCAGGCCCTTCGTAAAGATAGTTAACATTATTAACAACGCCTAACGTACCAATGCTGGCTGTAGGTAAATGTTTGAATTCCCACATCTGACGTATAAAATCAACGGTACTCGTTTTTCCATTAGTACCTGTGACAACAATTTGGTGATGAGGTTGCTTGGGGAAGACTGACGCAGCTATGAGCGATAAGGCTAATCTGGGATTATCGTGGTAAACAGGAAAAAAAGAATGATTTTTATCAATAAACGTATGTGGAGGCATAACAATGGCGGATGCTCCTTTGGCAGCCGCTTCCTCAATAAAAGCACATCCGTTGGTTTGGTTACCAGGTATAGCAACAAAAAGATCGCCGGGTTTAACACATCGACTATCAAAATTTATATTTTTGATAGGGATAGTCGGTTCAATAGTAGGCAAACCCATAGCAGGTAAAAGGTCATTTAAAGTAATCATTGCAAGTGACTTTGTTTTATACGTTCTATTTGAACAGACGAATTTTTTTTCTTTTTATTTTTTAGTGCCCTAGAATTTGATAATCGAGGATCCCCAGGATCGTTTCCTGGACCTAATGCTCGTACACCCCTAGGAACAGTTGGTTGTAAAGAAAGAGCCATTTCCGCATCAATTGAACGCATTTCTTTTAAATTAGGAAAAATACCCAACATAGGTCCAATACGAGCAATAATCTTTGACACCGTTGGGGCAGCATTCCACCCGGCTGTCGTCCAGCCATGAGTAAACGGCGTTGGTTTTGGACTGTCAAGCATGACATACACAGCATATTTTGGATTATTCATTGGGAAAACTGCGGTGAAAGCCGATACATTTACATGTTTAAGATAGCCCCCTGTTTTACTGACTTTTTCACTTGTACCTGTTTTTCCTCCTACAAAATAACCGGGTACTTCTGCATTTTTCCCGGTGCCTCTGGTAACGTCCAAACGTAATATTTTTCTTAAAAGGGCAGAGATATTAGGGGAAATAACAGGTTCTCCTTTATATTCTAAATCGGTTACTTCGTTAACGTTCGAGGAGTCATCAGAAATCCCCTCTTCTTCTTGAGCGAGTAATGTAGGATTTAACAAAAAACCACCATTAACGGTTGCTGCTGTTCCTCTAACAATAGCAAGAGGGGATTCGGCAACACCGTGACCAAATCCCACAGTCATTACAGTGGATACTCCCCAATTTTTTACGGAAGGGGCGAGCGGGCGCCCCGATTCAGGTAGCTCAATAGGCACACGGTCAAGAAACCCCATTTTTTTCATCCAGTTTCTTTGCCGAACTGCACCAACATCCAATGCAATATGAGCAGACGCAGGGTTTGAAGAATAAGCCATTACTTCTGGTAAAGAAAGGTAAGGAGGGAAATGGTCTGTTTTTAAATCCGTTATGGTAAATCGCCCCACGCGTATGGGAGCTGTGGCAAAGCGATCCCAAATATGTACTACACCTAATTCAAGAGCCATCGCTACATTTTGAAGTTTGAATGTAGAACCCGGTTCGTACATTCCGTTTGTTGCCCGGTTAAATCTCGAGTTAGGGGGTGTTTTGCTAAAATTATTGGTGTCGAAGTCAGGAAGACTCAGCATAGCAATAATTTCGCCTGTATGAACGTCCATAACAATCCCGCAAGCTGCTTCGGCTTGAAAGGTATTTTTGGCTGTTTCTATTTCTTCCTGTACTGCGGTTTGCACATGGGTGTCTAGGGAAAGCCTTAACGGCTTATGAAGGTGCATTAACGATTGATCAAAGTATTTTTCTATACCAGCGATACCATGATCATCAATATCAACGCCACCTAAAATATGGGCGGCCATACGGCCTAAGGGATAATGTCTACGTTCGCCAGCTTCGAAATAAAGGCCTGGTATCCCCAGATTGTTAATAGCAATTTCTTGTTGAGGGGTAATATCTCTCAATATATACACAAATTGTTTTTTGGAAGACAAACGTTTTGTTGTTTGACTGGTATTCAATTGTGGCACAATAACTTTTAGTTTGTTCGTGACATCAACAGGATCAATAATTTCCATAGGATTGGCATAGACTTGGGCGACAGGGAGTGAAATGGCTAGTATTTGACCATTGCGGTCAATAATAGAGGCTCTTTTGATTTGGGGTAGAGAAAAATCTCCGGCCATTATACCTTTAGGATCACTTACGGGTATTGGAGGGACTTGGGGAGCGATCTGTTGTTTTTGGGGGGGGAGTGGCATAATAATGGTAGCCAATATTAATTTAAAAGCAACCGCCCCAAAAAAAAAGCAAAAAGCGCAAGCCGTTAATAGCAGTCGTACTCTTGTTTTTTCTAATGAATCGTAAGTGCCTCTTTCAATTTTTTTTCTTAAAGTCGAAGGGGAATTCCGGGTGTGCTGATAAGAGTAATGTTTGTCACGCTCGTCTCGGTTTTGCATTTATCGTTCAAACCTTAATTAATATATTTACCGAGTAAAGGGGACTGGGGCTGGCAATGCTGTTTCTTGATGATTACTTAATGCCGATTCTGAAAACTGGTTTCTTGATGATTCATTCCGACTAAGTCTGGTAAATTCATGCGTCAGTTGATGAGATGAATTGGATAAGGTTCTAGTTTTATCTTCGTATTTACTTTTTTTACGATTGATAACATGTTTGGTGCTTAAGTTAGACTGGTCTTTCGTCGTTGTTAGTTTCTGGGCTGATTCCGTGGATGGTTTTAAAAATTTCGATTTATCAGAATTTATATTAAACGAAACATTTTTTACGAGATATTCTTTTTGAGGCTGCGTGTCGTTATGGGTAAGATCATTGTCTATTTCATCTGACGATGGTTTTTTTTGTTTTAGATGATTTCCCGTTTTAACATCTTTCGAATCTATCATTTCATTTTTTCGTACTAAGGCAGCGAACGTTTTACTTTTTGTTTTATTGCCTGAAAGCATAATTGGTTTTTTTTTGCTCGAAATGTTTTCTTGTTGGTCATCAATATCGGGGAAAATATTATTATTGTCCGTCGAAGTTAAAATTCTCTTTTGAGGAAGTTGTTTCGTTGTTCTCGTATCATCATAACTTGCTTTTGGGATGTCCTGAGATATAGACGTGTGGTCAAAATCTGCTGCGAGGGTTGGAGTAGGTGTGTGTTCTTTATTATCGCTGGGAAGAGGGGGTTGACCTCGGCTTATTGCAACTGCCTTTGTTAATTCTTCTCTTATTTTATCTGGTTGTGCATTTTTTTGCACTGGGGGTAAAACACTTGCTATAGCAGACATTTGTACGAATTGTGCTGGTTGTAAAGGTTGTAAGGTAGGTATGAAATGTGAGGCTAAATCTTTTAGTCGGTCGGGTTGATTTAATAAAGTCCATTCTGTGCGTAACATCGTCGTACGGGATTTTATCCGTTGTGTATCGTAAATTATCTTTGCTATATATTGATCCAATTGGGTCGTTTTATGCTTTTGAGAGTAAAGTAAAAGCCCTGACAGACCAGCGGTAAAGGCGCATACAAGCGTAATTGGACGAACCATCATAAGGAATAATTCCTTTCTTTAGGTTGATCATTACGTTTTATTGCCCTTAAACGAGCACTTCTTGACCGAGAATTTATCAAGCATTCAGGTTGCGAAGGTCTTAAGGGTTTGTGCGTTAATAGCGTAAAGTCAAAGCAATTATCATGCTTGGGCAAACGAATAAGTTGGTGTCGCGAAGGTTTGGCAATATTACCGATAGCTCTATTCATGACCTCCTTGACAATTCGATCTTCAAGTGAATGAAAAGAAACTACAAGAAGCTTTCCCCCCGGATTCAAAAGAGAAAGGCTTTTTTTCATTACCGAATGTATTTGTTCTAATTCGTTATTTACGGCAATGCGAAGGGCTTGGAAAGAGCGTGTTGCAGGGTTAATGCCACTTTTTTCAGTTGGAATTGTTTTCTTAATTAGCGTTACGAGATCTTGTGTGGTTTGAATAGGGGCTTTCGCTCGCTCTTTGACAATATTTTTAGCAATACGTCTAGAAAACCGTTCCTCACCATAATACCATAATATATCAGCCAATTCTTCTTCTGACAAAAAGTTAACAAGATCGTAAGCAGTTTTCCCTTCTTTGCTCATGCGCATGTCAAGTGGGCCTTGAAAGCGAAAAGAAAAGCCCCGTTCAGCTTGATCAATTTGATAAGAAGACACTCCAAGATCAAGAATAATACCGTCACAATGCTTGATATGATGGGCTTGGAGTAATTTATCAATATTACCAAATTCCCCTTGTATCAGGTCAAGATTAGGAAAAGTTTTTTGTAATTCCATCCCTCTTAAAATTGCATCAGGATCTCGGTCAATTCCAATAACTTTGCAAGATGTTGCGCTTAATATTTCTTTGCTATAACCACCGCCACCGAATGTCGCGTCGATATAGAGTTTTTTTGGCTGGGGTTGAAGTAACGCCATCATCTCTTTAAGCATAACAGGGTAATGCCCATTGGTTACTGTTTGAGAGTGATATGCATCATTCATGAAATGTTTCCCTTATCACCAATGGAGAGAGGGGAACTGCGTTTTTTTTGATTTTTTCTCGTGCATACGAGCAACGTTGCAATGCTGTTTTAGGTTCCCATATTTGAAATATAGTTCCTAATCCTAAAAAAGTGACACTATTGGTAAGGTGGGCATGGGTTTTTAAAAAATCTGGAAGAATTATACGTCCTTCTTTATCAAGGTCAATGGGCCAAGCTTCTGCGTATAAAGCGGTAGCCATATCTTCATGTTCATCCGATAAAGGATCTAAATTATTCAAAGAAAGCGTTAATTGCATAAAAACAACGAAAGGCCATGCTTCAATACAAGGCATTTTATGAGAGGGACGAAATATAAGAGAATTGTGTTTTTCTTGTTGTTTTAGGCAGGTACGAAAGCTTGCGGGTATGGATACTCTTCCCTTGATGTCAAGACGATTATGATGGGTGCCGAGGAATAAATTCATAAGTTGCGTTACCCTCTAAATAAGCAAAATTCCTAATAATTAAGACAAGAATACCCAAAAAGTCTCTTATGTATGTTTATGGGATAGCATGGGAAAACATGGGAGGTCAAATAATTGTGACAATAGTTCTCATATTTTATTCATTTTGTGTACAAAAGAGACGAAATAAATCTAACGCATACTTTTAAAACAATTGAATAAAATGAATACAATATGAAGTCAGATAACCGATAAGCCGGGTTCTGTTTTATACAATGTATAAATGATGATCATTCATCTTGGATACGATTCGCATCGTACCTCTAGCAACCAACCCGAATAACAAGGCGGGAACCCTTTGATTTTTAACGAATCAGTTATTCCTATTCGGTTTTGCTCCTGGTGGGGTTTACCCTGCCATTTTTGTTACCAAAAATGCGGTGTGCTCTTACCACGCCATTTCACCTTGACTTACGTGTGCTGTAACTGCAAACTGGTAAGCCGTTTATTTTCTGTGGCACTTTCCCTGAGGTCACCCTCGCCAGCCATTAACTGGCACCATTTTCCCGTGGAGCCCGGACTTTCCTCTATTGACATAAGTTATCCATAGCGATCATCTGGCTATCTGACGCTTTATAAAGTGCGAGTTTTAATAAAAAAAGTCAAGTGTTTCACATATTAATTTATATGGCATTATATTTGTTGAACCGAATGAATGTCAAAATCGTGCCCTTTGGGATTTTCGCCAACTCGTATAACTGTCGGTTTTAAATATCTATAGGGGGGTATAGCAAGATTGTATGGGGCGGGCATTCCTTGAAATACTCGGCCAGCCAAATCAAATTTTGAGCCGTGACAGGCACAATTATAATAACCGTCCAACGTATCACGCAGTTTCAAAGTAGGTATACATCCCAAATGTGTGCAGACACCTACCATGACAATAATTTCAGGTTCTATGGAACGGTGCCAATTTTGAGTATAAGCAGGTTGTTGCAATTCTTTGCTATCTGGGTCTCGGAGACGCGTTCTTAATGTTTTGTCTTGTAAATGTTCTAAAATGGTTTTGGTTCTATTTAAAATGAATATAGGGTAATTTTGCCAAGTAAATGTTATTTGTTGGCCCGCTTGTAACGAGGAGATATCGATATCGACAAAGCTATTTTCAACCGTAATATCTTGTGTATAGAGGCTATTTAAAAAAGGCCATGTCATGGCAATACCGCCAACTGTTATGGAACTGGCTGTTAAAAGAGTTAAAAAATCTCTTCGTGAACCATCTTTGGATTCGAATTTCAATTTGTTCGTCATAAGCAGAGCCTATTTATGAAGGTGGTTCACTGTATAGGATAGAAATGGTTGGGTGAACCTTTATCGATTTGTACTGTTTTTTGAATACGATTGATTTCGAAGGTAAATAAAAGAGGGAAGTCTTTACGTGTGTTTGTGCAAACAGAATTGTGTTGTTCTCTAACTTCTACCCGTACAGTTTCTTGGCCGTTATCGTTATTAATCACATATACAAGGCAATGAGGGGAGGTCTTTGTCAGTTGGTTATTAGCAACTATTTTTTTGAGATAAGCAATGACATCGCTATTATTTGACCAATTCATATGTTGTTGAGTGAGTTGACGCGAAAATTGATCAAGCCAGCCAGCTTTTTGAGCAAAAATGATACCAGCCGAAAGAAAAAGAGCAATTAAAACCCTTTGCCATATTCTTTTGCGGGTGAATACATTGAGTTTGGAAGAAGAGGAGTGAGAAGTTTTGTCTGAGAAGTCTTTTTTGTAATTTTTCATTGAATTAAAACATATCTTCATGCCAAAAGTGGTTGTCTTTAGCCAATAATTCTTGAGCTTCCTTTGGTCCCCATGTTCCTGACTTATAGTAGCATAAGGGCGGGTTATTTTTAGACCAGTTATTGAGTATAGGTTCAATCCAGCGCCAGGCTGCCTCTACCTCGTCACAACGAATGAAAAGTAAAGGATCGCCTTTAACGACGTCCATAAGTAAACCTTCATACGCGTCAGGATAACGTATGTGGAACGCGGGTGAAAAATCAATATCAATAAATGTGTTCCTCAGACTGGTATGGGATTTACTAGGGTCTTTTACTTGTAAGGAAAGCGATACCCCTTCGTCAGGTTGAATACGTATGTGTAGTCTATTCGGTTGGGGTGAGGTTGGAAAAAGAGACCATGTTGAAGGTTTAAATTGTATGACAACTTCACTGGTTTTTTCAGCTAATCGTTTACCTGTTCTTAAGTAAAAAGGGACTCCGCTCCAGCGAGAAGTGTTGATGAGTGCTTTGATGGCAACATAGGTTTCGGTAGTGCTATGAGATTTTTTTAGGTCCTCCAAATAGCTTGGTATTTTTTCCCCATTGTGACTGCCCGAACAATATTGTCCACGAACGGTATCGTGTTTTACATCTTCTGGGGTCATTGGTTTTAAAGAACGTAAAACCTTTAATTTTTCGTTTCTTAAATCTTCTTCGTTTAGGGAGATAGGGGGATCCATTGCTACCATACATAATACTTGTAATAAGTGATTTTGCACCATGTCTCTCAAAGCACCCGCACCATCATAGTAACCACCGCGATTGCCAATGCCCACCGTTTCTGCTGCGGTGATTTGAATATAGTCAATGGCATCAGAGTTCCAAAGTCTTTCAAAGACTGGATTAGCAAATCTCAACGCGATAATGTTTTGAACGGTTTCTTTTCCTAAATAGTGATCAATTCTAAAAATGCGATTTTCGGGAAAATGTTTGCCTACACGTTTGTTTATTTCTTGGGCAGTTTCGAGGGAGGTTCCTATAGGTTTTTCCAATACTACGCGCGTTGTATCTGTAATTAATTTCTTTTCGGATAAATTATCGCATATGTCACCATAAAGTTTAGGAGACGTTGCAAAATAAAAGATGCGGATCGGATTTTGTTTATCATCATTCAAAAGAGTCGATAGGGATGACCAGTTGCTTTCTGCTTCGGCTCCATTTAAACTGACGTAATAGATCAGTTTTATAAATTTATCAATGTGATGGACGGTACGATCGGGTTCACGAATAAACTGATGAAGAGCATCTTTTGCCCGTTGTCTGAAATACTCTATACTTAGCGGAGATCTAGCAGCACCTATAATTCGGGTGTTGTCAGAAATTTGCTTGTCAATATAGCGATAAAACAAAGCGGGGAGTAATTTTCTTGTAGTTAAATCTCCCGTTGCACCAAAGATAATAAAGTCAAAGGAGGCACTTTTTTGTTGTGATTCCATGAAAATCAACCTTTCCGATATCTCTTGCTCAATCGTGTTCTTATTGAAAAGAAATTATTAAAATATTTGCGATTATATTCAATCTATCATTTATTCTCTCCATATCATGAATTTTTTAGTTGCTTAATAGCGGAATTTGCATTTTAAAAAATTAAAATTATACAGGATCGAATATGCTTTCTATTTGTGTAATAAATAATTAGACATTACTTAACGTGATTTTTGAATTAAATCCCAAAAAGGATACAGGAATAAGTATGAGTGAGTTAGAGAACACAACACAGGTCGGTGGAATTGCTGCAGATCGTTTAAGAAGTATTATAGAGCGTATAGAGCGCTTAGAAGAAGAGCGTAGAGCATTAGCAAACGATATCAAAGATATTTACGCCGAAGCTAAATCTGCGGGGTTTGATGTACCTGTCCTTCGGCGTATTATACGTGCACGTAAACAAGAGCCTTCAGAGGTAGAAGAGCAGGAAACTCTTTTTGATGTGTATAGACATGCGTTAGGTATGTAAAATACAATTTTTGACTTACAAGAGTCTATTTTGTTTCTCAATATTAAGAAAACTGTGCTTAAATATTAGTTATTATGATCGTTGTTAAAAAAATAGGTCGGTCACGTTGATGTCATTTTTTTTCCCTGATTGGATACCTGGATGGTTACAAATACTTCTCATAGTGGCCGTCGTTTTTCTTGTTGTATGTTATCTTTTGATGCCCTTTGCTGTGTTTGGTATTAAAGGTCGTCTTAGATATCTCAATCAACATCTCGAAGATATGCAAGCACAATTGAATGTTGTACTCAAAAGGCTGCCCGAAACGAAGAATTCTCTTGACGTAAGACTTCATCCTCTCTCGGTGGAAAAGGATGAGCAAGGTTCCGTTGTTGAGCAACCTAAATCGTCAAAAACGTATAATAAACCTATTTCTCCTGTCATGACTAGACCTAAAACGGGCTATTATGATGAGTTACAAAAAAGAAATAAGAGTATTAGTACTCCTGAGCCAAAAATAGATGCTTCACAGGTGAAACCGTCGTCACAGCAGTCTTTTGATGCATATCCAAAAAAAACTTTTTCTAACGATAGAAAGTCGGACCAAATATTTTATAATAAAACCAAAGATCATATTTACGATCCTCCTACTTTGGAAGAAAATAAAAAATCAGGAGAATCGGTTAAAAACAATAAAAAACGAATAGAGCCTATTTTACGCTGGCCTCCGGGCTAAATAGCTTTAGTCGGCCTTAGTATTATAGAAGAATTCTTCTAGGTTTCGTTAAGTGCTGGCGTTTACTTCATGCGATTGCCTAAAATACATTATAATGTGGCGTTGTTTTGTGTCGTTATTTTATATTGGTAATGGTTTTTTAATCGGTACTTTTCATAAAAGTACTCTTAAAAGTTTTATATAATGTTTTTATTTTTAATAAAAAAGTGATGAAGTTTGGTACCATGAATAGACAATTCAGCACGTGTACTTGAACAAACGATAGGGTTGATTTTTTTTATCAGCTATCTACTGTTTTTTGTCTGGGTTAAAAGGTGGGTTTTATTAAAAATCTTTTGATAGACGTTAAAGGGGGTCAAACTTTTTTCTAAGTGCTGGCTGTAATAAAACCTAGTTTAAGAATTATTCTAGCATTGTTTGGTTTTTAAGAAAATAGCTTAGAAAAATCCTGCAGACTACGTAAACCGTCATTTTTTCAAAAGAATTAATTTATAGTAGGCAGATATTCAACTTTTAAAATCTGCATTGTTCAAGCAGACAACATAACAAACCGAGTAGTTTTAATGACTTTGTCATTTCAGTAGCGCGATTATCATTATTATCGTTAAAAGCGTTTATGTTTAAATGGTCATTTCATTCCTATTGATGGTACATGCCTCATTTAATTCTATTAATGCATTAGCTTTAAGTAGACTTTAAGAAAGGGGTTAGGCTTTTTATTTTTTTGTGTAAGCGGAATTTTAAGAATAATGTTTACAGACGTGCCAAAATTTTCTTTTGACTGGGCATAAGTTCAATTACCCTCAGTGTGAGACACACTTGTTTCTGAATGTTAATTAGTTAAAATTTATGCCGTGCCAAATTGGAAGTATTAACAAAAATCGCAATCATTGCGCGACATTTTAATTTTCAAAGAGACTAAACTTATTAAAGATTTCTTCTTCTAAAGTGTCCTATAAAAATTTTTTCTATGTTGATTTAAACGTATCACCATTATTGATACTAACGTGTTTTATTCGCCTTTAGTTTTAAAGCCGTTCTATCGGGTTATACCCGTCCTGAGCGGAAGAATGCTTTAATTTGTAATCGTTGTTGTAATTCTGTAAATAACGTAACAATTCGTTTATCCCTTGATGGGTTACACTTGAAAGCAAATAAACTTTACGTTCGCTCACTGATTCTAGTAATTTTTTTTGTTCTTGCGCTTTTTCTGAAGAGATTAAATCGCTTTTATTCAGTGCAATAATTTCTTTTTTATCATACAAACACATATCATAGGCTTTAAGCTCGTTACGAATCATTCTCCACGTGCTAACAATATCTTCCGAGGTAATATCGATCAAATGTAATAATGCAGCGCAACGCTCTACGTGTCCTAAAAAACGAACACCTAAACCGCTACCGGAATGGGCCCCTTCGATCAACCCTGGAATATCTGCGATAACAAATTCTTCGGTTGCTGATAGTCTTACCATTCCAAGTTGAGGATGCAGGGTTGTAAAAGGGTAATCTGCTATTTTTGGTTTTGCACTAGAAACGACAGATAAAAATGTCGATTTGCCTGCATTGGGTAAGCCTATTAAACCCACGTCAGCAATCAATTTTAATCTTAACCATATCCAACGCTCTTCCCCAGGCCATCCTTTGTCTGCTCTTCGTGGAGCCCTGTTTGTACTTGATTTAAATCGAGTATTTCCAAAACCACCATCCCCACCGCGACACAAAGTTAAACGTTTATTTGCTTCATCTAAATCGGCAAGAAGGGTTTCTTTATCGTTGTCATATATCTGGGTTCCAATAGGAACGTTAATAATGACATCGGGCGCGTTCGCACCCGTTTTGTTTGATCCTGAACCGTTTCCACCTTTTTTGGCTTTGAAATGTTGTGTATAGCGAAAATCAATGAGGGTGTTTAAGTTATTAACGGCTACAAAAATAATGTCACCACCTTTACCCCCATCCCCTCCATCAGGTCCTCCAAATTCGATAAATTTTTCCCTCCTGAACGCGACGGCGCCATTCCCACCGTCGCCGGATTTTACGTATATTTTAGCTTGGTCAAGGAATTTCATTTTTGTTCCAAAGTTAGAATGAAAAGGGCCGACCATAAGATCGACCCTTTTCTTAAGTGATTCGATTCCAAAAAAAGGAATAGTTACTCAGCAGTGTTGGTTAACATTTCAACGGAAACCTGAACGTTTCCTTTGGTTCTGCTTTCAAAGCGTACGTTACCATCAATAAGGGCAAATAGGGTGTGGTCTTTTCCTAGACCTACGTTACGGCCAGGTTTAATTTTGGTACCCCGTTGACGCACGATAATGTTTCCAGCAATAACGCGTTCCCCACCAAATTTTTTAACTCCAAGACGGCGACCTGCGGTATCGCGACCATTTCTGGAGGAGCCTCCTGCTTTTTTATGGGCCATAGTTTATCTCCTGATTTAAAGTAAATATGAATACGATACAAAAATTATGCGGCGCTAATTTCTGTTATGCGCAACACGGTGACGGGTTGACGATGTCCATTTTTACGACGGCTATTTTGACGGCGACGCTTTTTAAAAATAATAACTTTTTTTAAACGATCTTGCGCGATGACAGTAGCTTTTACCTGAGCACCTTCAACAAGTGGTGAACCAATGGTGCTGGAGTCTTCTGTCCCAATGGCTAAGACTTCAGAAAACATAACGGAACTTCCGGCTTCGGCATCAAGTTTTTCGGTTTTTAGTATCATATCAGGGGTAACACGGTACTGCTTTCCCCCTGTGCGTATAATTGCAAACATATTTAACTCTCTGGCTGCAAACTTTTTACTTTATAAAAACAAAGCAAAGTTTCTTTTTATAGATTAATTTTATTATAAAACTTATAACGAAATAATGGTTATGAAGCTTGTCTTATATCTATTTTTTTAAATGAAAGTCAATTATTATATAAAGAATTGTGCATTATACTTAAATATTCACTATTTTATTTGCCATCGGACGGATTTTTGTTGTAAATAGTTTTCGATCAGCATAATGGGAGAGGTGCCAGAGCGGTCGAATGGGACGGTCTCGAAAACCGTTGTACGCTTATCGCGTACCGTGGGTTCAAATCCCACTCTCTCCGCCAACCCATATGTAAGGATGCATTTAAATATCTTTTGATTTTTAGACGTTGCGCATGGTTAGTTCAATTAGGATATTTATAGTGGCCGAAATAATAATTTTATTTTAAATGTGGAAAAATAGATTTTTCGAATTGAGTTATTACTGCGTTAGAAATCAATATTTATGATTTAAAAATTGCAAATAATGCTTAAAATACAGTCTTGAACGTTTAAAAAAACGGTTTCTTTTTCAGTTTTAATGGGTATTGTATCTAGTTTTTCTATTTTTTAATAATGCCGTAGTGGGCTTTTGACAAAAAAAATGATAAAAAATATAGTCTGTTGTTCTTTGATTAATAGGCGTATATTTGAATTGTATTCGTTTTTTCTTTAAAATCATTCATTTATTCCAACGTTAATTTACAGAGATTTTATAATTTTTTTTACTCTTATAGTTTTTTGCTAGTTTTGTATTTAAATTTTTTGAAGCTTGATTATTTAATTTTTTCTTTTTTATGAGCGATTAAATTTTTTAATAAATCTTTGAATTTGTTACTGGAAAGAGCATTGTGTTTTAAATCCTATGTCGTATGGAAACGTTTACAAAATTGACATGAATAAAAATATTGATCAATTTTAAGCTAGATATTATTGAGAAGAATTAAGAAGAGCCTAGCTTTCAAAAAGGAGATTTAAAATTTAATTACATTGTGAATTAAAGCGTTATAGATCATTTATTTAAAGTTTAAAAAGTAACCATCACTATATTTAAAATAAAAATAGATACAGTTTAAATTCATGAAAAACAAAATAATAGCTTGAAATAATTTTTGTTTCATCTATAAAGTAAATTAACTTTTAGTATATCTATAATAATTATTTTACCTTTATAGTATTGCTTTAATTCGTTTTTTACAAAAAACGAATTAATCGTATTTAATGCAATACCCCTAACCCTGTTTGAACATAAGGACCGTGAGAATGTGTTTGATTTGAGCAGCTTACCATCGAAAGTGAAATCATCAAAATTATAAGTAGTTCTTTATGTTTACTCATTTGGGTCATCAGTCCTCTAAAAAAATCGTATTTATGTCGCTGTTCATCGGAGCTTATTGAGAGGTATAAGTTTATTTTAAAAAACTTCATTACATACGCATACTAGAAAAAAGTAAAGAATATTTAAAAAATCGTTGATATTATATGAACTCCTTTGTTTAATATTTGTATGATAGCTTAAATATTTTATAAATCTGCCTTGTTAAATCATATTAATTATATATTTCTTTACTTAAAAATTAATACAAACAAAATATTTCATGTTTTTGGATAAATCAAAATGGAATTAGAAGAAAAAAACTTATCTTTATTAGAATTGACGGTTAAAGTGGTTTCGTCTCATATTTCTAATAATAGCGTTAGTCCTGAGTCGTTACCCGACTTGTTACGTCAAGTATATCGGACGTTAACTACTATTGAAAAAAATGGCAATGAAACCGAAAAGTTGCAACCTGTTGTTCCGGTAAAGCGTTCGGTTTTCCCCGATTATATCATTTGTCTTGAAGATGGCAAAAAGTTGAAGATGTTAAAGCGGCACATCCAAAGTGCTTATGGATTAACGCCAGAACAATACCGTGAACGCTGGAATCTACCCTCTGACTATCCTATGGTAGCGCCTAATTATGCAGAACGTCGTTCAAACTTAGCCCGTGAAATCGGTCTAGGAAGAAAAAACATTGTTCATCCGAGAGTTGAAAGCCGATTCCGTCGTAATAAGAATGAAAATTAATTTTTTAAAATTATGAGGTATTTTGCGATTTAAATTGATAAAAACAGGCTGAAGTTTTTATAAATAAGAATTTACACTATATTTATGTTGGTTAGGTCAGATTTATGTCTCTTGAGAATGATCTTTTGCTTGAACGTCAACGCATACGTCGAAAACTAATACGATGGAGAGTGGTTGCATTCTGCTTATTCATTTTGGCGTGTCTTTCGTTATCTGCAAAAACCTTTACGTCGCAGTTAAAAGGAAGTTCAGGCTACATTACCAAGTTAAAGATTGAAGGAACGATTAAGTCGGATGTGACAAAACAGATCGAGTTATTAGATAAAGCTTCCTCTAATCCGTCGGTCAAGGCTTTGATTTTATATGTAAATAGCCCCGGTGGAGCGGTAACAGGGGGGGAAGAACTTCATGACGCTGTTGAAAGATTTGCTCAAAAAAAACCAGTTGTTGTCAGCATGGGGGGGGTTGCGGCTTCAGCAGGGTATATGATTTCCTTGCCTGCACAACGCATATTTGCCTTAAATTCTACCTTAACGGGCTCAATTGGGGTGTTAATGCAATCGCCAGATATTTCAAAATTGCTTGATAAAGTT
The DNA here is from genome assembly GCF_963921845.1 of Commensalibacter sp. Nvir. Lineage (NCBI taxonomy): Bacteria > Pseudomonadati > Pseudomonadota > Alphaproteobacteria > Acetobacterales > Acetobacteraceae > Commensalibacter > Commensalibacter sp. Nvir. The sequence goes on from NZ_CAWUGZ010000018.1 coordinate 27,604, forward strand.
GGGGTAAACGTTGACCAATTGGTTTCTGGTCCGATGAAAGGACAACCTTCTATGGTAAAGCCTCTTTCCGATCAAGGTAGACAAATGCTTCAAGGGTTAATCAGCAATTATTATGATCAATTCATATCCATGGTAGTCAAAAGTCGTCACATGAGTATTGCGAGAGCAAAACAGTTAGGTGATGGTCGTCCCTATACGGGTCAGCAAGCGCTTAGCTTGGGACTTATTGATCAAATAGGCAACGAACAAGCTGCTAAAAATTGGCTTATTAAAACCTATAAATTCCAAAAAAATATGCCAGTTAAAGAATTAAAAAATCAAAAAAATTCAGAGTGGATTTCGCATTTTATAGGCAAAGTATTTGGTAGTTCTGTAGGATCTTTTATGCATAGCCTCGTTTATGATAGTCAAGATCATCTCGACGGCGCACTTGCCATTTGGGCCCCTTAATGTATTAATTTTGAGTAAAATGAATGACTAAATCTGAACTTATCTTACAATTGGCTGAAACACATCCTAATTTATTAATTAAGGACATAGAACTCATTGTATCAACTATTTTCAATGAAATGGAAGCGGTATTAACAAAGGGTGATCGTATTGAATTACGTGGCTTTGGGGCTTTTTTTATAAAAAAACGTAAAGCTCGCAGTGGTAGAAACCCTAGGACCGGGGAAATCGTAGCTGTAGAAGAAAAATATGTCCCTTTTTTCAAAACAGGAAAAGAATTAAAAAAACGTACTAATCAACATGTAAAGCACAAAATGTCCATTTAATTTGTTTTGAGGATTCCGATTAATAAGGAGATAAGGTCGGTGAAAACAGCAGCTCGTATAGTTCCGGTCATATTATCAGGTGGATCTGGTAGTCGTTTGTGGCCACTATCGCGAGCAAGCTATCCAAAGCAACTTTGGTCTTTAATTTCTCAAAACTCCTTGTTGCAAGAAACCATTCTTCGCGCAAATCGCGACTGTTTTGCAGATCCAATTATTATCTGTAATAATAACCACCGTTTTTTAATTGCTGAGCAATTGAGAGCTATTAATAATACATGTGCCCGAATCATACTTGAACCTGTGGGCAAAAATTCAGCCCCAGCCATTGCTGCTGCTAGTCTTATAGCATCTGAAGACAATTTAGAAAAGATTTTGTGGGTTATGGCGGCCGATGCCGTGGTTGAAGATCAAGAGGCTTTGATTCAAGATGTATTTAAGGCGGAAACGTATGCAAAATTAGGCCACATTGTTACGTTTGGTATAAAGCCTACACGGGCTGAGACAGGGTATGGTTATATCGAGATAGGACAACCAGTAAATAATCAGACAAAAGTAAATACAGTACAGGCCTTTACTGAAAAGCCCAATTTAGTGTTGGCAGAGAAAATGCTGAGTTCTCAAAAGTATTTGTGGAATTCAGGTATGTTTGTATTTTCTGCAGGTACTATGCTGCAAGAGATGCAACATTACGTCCCGGAATTATTAACCCATGTAACCCATTCTGTTGAAAAAAGGCATGTTGATTTATATTTTGAGAGGTTGGATGAACAAGAGTTTGTAAAAGCCCCTGATATTTCGATTGACTATGCGATTGCCGAAAAATCTAAGCGCATGCTTGTTGTTTCCAGTGAGTTTGTATGGGCAGATATTGGTAGTTGGGACACGTTGTGGGATATAAGTTCTAAAGACGAAGGGGGCAATGTATCCAAGGGTAAAGTACTTTTGGAAGATACACACAATAGTTATGTACGCTCTGACGATATTGTGACAGCAGTAAATGGACTTGAGAACGTAGTGGTGGTGGTTACTAAAGATGCGGTTTTAGTGACGGATCGGAAAAAATCGCAAGATGTAAAAAAAATCGTTCATCATTTAAATCAAACCCATCAACATGAGGCGGTAAGTCATAGACGATGTTACCGCCCCTGGGGATTTTATGAAACCTTAGTCAACAGCCATCGTTTTCAAGTAAAACAAATTATTGTTAATGTAGGGGGTGAGCTTTCTTTACAAAAACATTTTCACCGCTCTGAACATTGGGTGGTTGTTTCTGGCGTAGCAAAAGTTATAAGGGGTGAAGAAAACCTTTTGTTACGTGAAAATGAAAGCATATATATTCCACAAGGCACCATTCATCGTTTAAAAAATCCTGGACGTATTCCTTTGGTGGTGATTGAAATACAATCAGGATCTTATTTAAACGAAGATGATATTGTTCGTCTTGAAGATGCTTATAATCGATAAGGGCGCCACGTTCATCGAGTATAAAGATCAATTTCAATCATCTAAGAGATTAAGGTAACGCTCAGCCTCAAGGGCTGCCATACATCCTGTTCCAGCAGCCGTAACCGCTTGTCGGTAAATTTTATCTTGGACATCTCCTGCAGCAAAAACGCCCGGTAGAGACGTCAAAGGGGTTCCTGGTTTGGTGACGATATACCCTTCGGGATCGAGTTCAAGTTGATCTCTGAATAGAGAGGTATTAGGCGAATGCCCAATAGCAATGAAAACACCATCAACATTAAGAATAGAGTTTTGACCGGTTTTTACATTTTTTAAAGCCAATCCTGTCACCGAAACAGGATTTTCACTTGCCAATATATCCTCTACGATACTATCCCATAATACAGAAACTTTAGGGTTGGATAACAGTCTATCTTGCAGAATCTTTTCGGCTCGTAAACTGTTTCTTCGATGAATAAGCGTAACATGAGAAGCATGGCGGGTTAAGTATAAAGCTTCCTCAACAGCGGTGTTTCCGCCACCCACAACCGCCACTTTTTTTCCACGATAAAAAAACCCATCGCATGTCGCACATGCAGAAACTCCATAACCTTGCAGTCGCTCTTCTGCTTCAAGACCAAGCCAGCGTGCTTGGGCCCCGGTTGCAATAATAACGGATCGAGCTTTATAGAGCGTTCCCATGTCGGTTACAAACGTAAAGAATTTATTGTCTTGAGAAGAGTCCGTTAAAGAACATTGCGAAACGCTATCCATAACGATACGAGTTCCTACGTTTTCGGCTTGTTTGGACATTTGCTCCATAAGCCATGGCCCTTGAATAGCTTCGGCGAAACCTGGAAAATTTTCTATTTCGTTGGTGATGGTTAATTGTCCACCGGGTTGTAATCCAGATATTAAAATTGGTTTTAAATTAGCTCTGGCGCCATAAATTGCAGCCGTATACCCAGCAGGACCTGCGCCAATAATTAATAAATTAGTAAAAGTTGGTTCTGACATAATTGAAATAATCCTGTTTTGTCTTATCGTTCAATCAAGTTTGATCTGTAAATTGCCTATTGTATAAATAGAAAGCTATGTTTAACAATAAAATGTTTAGTTAATATACCTTATTACGCCAGAGCGAGTGATGATTGAATGGTACAGTTAGTCGAACTTGATAAAATTGATTGGATGATTTTGGATGAATTACAAAAAGATGGTCGTATTACCAATATTGATTTGGCCCAACGCGTAGGGATTTCGGCGCCTCCCTGTTTAAGGCGTGTACGTAGGCTAGAAGCTTCTGGGGTAATTAAAAGTTACCATGCTGCCATAAACGGACCCTCGATCGGCTGGTCGTTAGTGGTGTTTGCCTTGATCGGCTTGGTCAGTCAAAAAGAGTCTGTATTAGAAGAATTTGAACTGCAAATGGAGCAAATTCCAGAGGTTAGAGAATGCCATATGGTTAGAGGCGGCGGCGATTTTTTAATACGTTTTGTGGCCCGTGATGCTGAAGATGAAAACCGATTAACCCACGAATTAACTAGCAATCCGCATGTTTCTAAAGTACAAACCTTACAAACCATTCGTACGCGTATGGAACGTGCGGGTGTGCCTTTGGAATACAGCGGAAACAAAAGACAATAAACTTTTCAAATCAACTAGGACGATGATTTTTCTTTTATGTGCAATGCAGAAACTGTTGAACATGGACCTGAGTTAAGCGTTATTGTTCCTTGTTACAATGAACATGGAAATATTAAACTCCTTTACCATGCTCTTCTTAAAGCGCTGATAGGGATAGATTGGGAAGTTATCTATGTGGATGACAACTCACCCGATGACACGATGCATCATGTGTGGGAGTTGTCCCAAAAGGATAGAAGGGTGCGTGGATTAATGCGTTTTGACCGGAGAGGACTATCCTCCGCGGTTATAGAGGGCGTGCTTTCGTCTTCTGCCCCTTATATTGCTGTCATTGATGGTGATTTACAACATGATGAAACCAAATTATCCGAAATGCTTGATAGTGTGAAGCAACGGCATTGTGACATTGTTGTCGGGAGTCGACACATTGAAGGCGGTCAAGCTACAGGATTGGCCAACCGTTGGCGCCATTTTTTATCCAATAAGGGTATTTGGCTTGCCCAACGCGTCATGCCAAAGCCTATAAAGGATCCTATGAGTGGGTTCTTCCTTTTTAAAAGAGAAATTTTTATTCAGCAATTGCCCAAACTTTCGGGCAAAGGTTTCAAAATATTGTTGGATTTGCTTATGGCTTGTCCTGCAGAAACGAAGATAAAAGAAATACCTTTTCAATTTCGTTCAAGAAATTTTGGCAAAAGCAAACTTGATCTACAAGTGATGATACAGTTCATAGGGATGCTACTGCAAAAGCTAACGAAAAATCAGTTTCCTTTGGCATTTCTTTCATCTCTGGGTATGGTTATTTGTGGTGTATTGATAAATTTTTTGTGTTTTAAGCTGGGCCTTCGGGTAAAATTTACTCCTATGGTTTCACAATTTATAGGTGCACTTGGTACTTCTTACCTAGGCACAATTATCTATACCCATAAATGTGGTTTACATCAGAAAAAATTTAAGAAACTTAGCTTTTATGCACTGTGTTTGGTAGGCGTGTATTTCAATACAAAGCTGACCCTTTATCTTTTTCAATCGGGGTTAAGTTTTAACCAAGGCAGTTTAATAGGCGCGGGTCTAGGCATGATTTGGTTTGAGTGGCTTATAGCTTATTTTGGTTCAATACGGTGATAACCAAGATAAAAAAACTGTGGTTATGGGAACTGCTGTTTATTCTTACATTAATAAGAATAGCCGTGGCGCACGTTATGCCTTTATCTCCCGATGAGGCCTATTATTGGCTATGGTCGAAACAGTTAAGTTACAGTTATTACGATCATCCACCGATGGTGGCTTTGTGGATTAAACTCGGTTGTTGGTTAGGGGGACACTCTTCGTTAGGAGTAAGGCTCCTGGGCCCAATTGCTGCTTTTTTTGGCAGTATTTTACTGTATTTTTCTGCAAAAGATTTTAACCCCTCTTATTCAGGGCGTATAAGCGCGGCAAATAATTCTGTTTTGATTTTCAATGCTACTTTGGCCATTAATGCGGGGTCGGTAACGATGACACCCGATACGCCCTTATTATTTTTTACTTGTTTTTCGTTGTGGTCTTGTGGACGGTTGTTGGTAACCAAACGGCCCTTTTATTACGGGTTAATTGGCCTTGGGTTCGGATTGTCGTTGGTAAGCAAATATACCGCTATCTTGTTTATTTTGGCCTTTTGTCTCTGGTGTTTAGTGGACAAAGAGGGACGTATTCAGCTGAAAAAAATTCCATTATGGGGGGCGGGCGCCTTTACGTGTTTACTTTTTTCCCCGGTTGTATGGTGGAATGCCCATCATCAATGGGTCAGTTTTGCTAAACAAGGGGGCAGGACAGGGGAGTGGAACCCCCATCGTGCATTCCAATTTTTAGCAGAGCTGATAGCGGGGCAATTTGGTCTGGCGACGCCTTTGCTGTTTATAGGATTTGTAGTAGGTGCGGTAAAATTAGGTCAATATGTTTTTAAAACACGCGATAGCAAAGCGGTCTTGTTGTTCCTGCTGGCAATGGTTCCCCTCGTTATATTTATTCAACATGCTTTAGGCGATCGGGTTCAAGCCAATTGGTTGGGAATACTTTATCCTCCCTTTGCGTTGATTGCCGCGTTATATGGTCAATACAAAATACGTTCAGGTGTTGCGTTGGGGCTGATTATCAGTGCGTTCGTTTATGCGCAAGCGAGTTGGGGGGTGTTCCCTTTGCCCGCAAAATTTGACGTAACCCTAAGACAATTAGGAGGCTGGCAAGAGTTTGCTGAACAGCTGAACAATAGAGTACCAACGTCTGATGTTTTAATGGTTGAAGAATATGGGCTGGCTTCAGAATTACGGTTTTATTTACCGCAACGAACCATAGTTGCTATTGATCATCGTTGGCGTTATTTTGAGTATCCTAAATCGGTGATTCATCGGGGTTACCTTATACGTTCGCAAAAACGTAAGGACTCTCCCACCCCGCAACGCTTTTCCTCTTTTGCTCCACTAAATACGTTACAACGCAAACGTAAGGATCAAGTAGCAGGGACGTATAGTTTGTATAAGGTAATGTTGCAAAACGATAAACAGACTCAAACAGAAACCGTTCGATTGCCCTAGAAAAAATTTAGTAACTTTTAGAAAGAAAAGCCTGCTCAATGGACTGAACAAGGGTATGGATACGAAAAGGTTTAGTCAATTTGGGAAAAGGTAGGCACGCCAATCTTTTGTTGAGTTCAAAATTACCACTCATTAGTAAAATCTTACAGCCTCGTGGCAACAGATGTTCAATAAGATTATAGGGATCTCCATCAGGCAAGCATGTATCAATAATGGCAAGATTAAACGAGGGATTATGCTTAAAAAACTCTAAAGCTTGGGCGCAGGAATAGGCCTTACGAATATGGTTAACCTTATCCAATAGGCTTAGTTCGATTAGATCACATATTTCGGGTTGATCTTCGACGATCAGTACGGAAGAAGGATATAAGGTCATTAAAATTAAAGTCTTTTAAGAAATCGATACAATTAAATTTTCGAAATCATTGATAGCAAATGCGTGAACAATGATACAGATATTTTTTAGTCCTTATCTTTAGGTAAGCGGAAACAGATGAAATTTCAAGGCGGTTAATCCTTTGTGTGTGCTATGCATTAAGTTTTTTACCCCACTATTGGCGTGTATCAGGGGATTTGCATCAATTAAGAGTGATAAGAATAGGCGTTGTTAAGGCTTTGTTAAGGATATTCTGTACGTTAAACTTTTGCTTAGCGTGTATTAAAATGATGGGTTGACGGTCAAAAATTTTTGCACGTGGTTCAAATGTTATCGTGCAGAAAAGGATGGGGAAGTATGCTAGTCGTCAAGCCGTATGGAAAAACAGTGATCCAATCCTCAAGAGATGCTTCTCGTAAACGTGAAATTTTAGATCTGACCTTGGCTTCTGCTCCCATAATTTCTGTTGACGAATTTGCGCGCGTAAATTCTAAGCTTATTCTTGCCCAATGGATATCGGTGCTTGATAAAATTATTCGCAAACCGATAGAGGGTTGCCAAAGTGATGTTCAAAAGCATTGTCTTGAAATTCGCGTGTGTTTAGGAAACGCCTGTTGGGAAAGGGTTGAAGCGCGGCTAAAGCGTGCGGGTTTGTCAGGGCAACCTGGAGAGTTAGAAGCGTTAAAGAAAAGATGGGATTGGAAGATTCAGGCAACGCAACCAAGGCGAAAAGGCAATTCGAGTAATAAAGAAAATCTAAAAGGACGGTGGTATGAAACGTTCGGTGGGCCAGATATATGCAATATAGAGGCTATTCAGCAAGACGCAGAAAAAATTGCAGGCAATATTGAAACGCATTTGTACGAGCACGCATATCGCCTTATCATGACATCAGAGCAGCAAGCCTCTCCTCAACAAAGGAAAACGCTATCTTCAAGCAATAAACGTAAAGGGTATATTGCGTATCGTAATTGTACCATAGAACAAAATGTTGCCGTACTGCGTGATGATTTTACAATTGAAATAGACGATGATCTAGCAGAGAAATACTTTTCCTTAAGCGATACGGATATAGCGTGTGCCATCAAACAGGCCATTGAGGACAAGCAAACAGCGCAACAAAAACAAAAGAATAAAGAGGCTTTGTTTACATGGGAATCTCCTTACATTACGGCCATGCGGCATTGCCGTGAATTTAAACAGACGCTCCCAATAGACGATCAAGAATTGCTTGCCTTTCATCAACAGGTAAAAGAACTCTATAAATATTTGTTACAGGGAAAAAAGATAAAATCCATTGACTATCGGTTACCTGAAAACAAAGAAACTTTGCTGCAACTATTAAAAGCACGAACTCAGAATAAAAACATCAATGGGCTTATTCGGTTAGGAAAAATTATTCATTACGAAACCATGGGGGGTGCAAAGAAACAAAATACGCAATTTTGTGACGAGATTATCGATAAGGAAAAAATTGGCCACAGTGTTTTTTGGTCCAGCGAAGGGCAAACCCGTATCAAACAAAGTGAGGCCTTTGTCCGGGTTTGGCGAAGCGCCATTGCGTTCGCCGCACGCAATTTAAAAGATTGGATAGATCCCAAGGATACCATCAAAGGGGATATTTTATTAAGTAAACAGTACATCAAAGACAATTTCTGTCCCAAAGCTTTTGATCGCAAATGGGGGCTTCTTTTTGGCGGCAACCACGGCTTAATGGAAAAAAGCAATGAAGAGAAAAAAAAGCTGGTTCTTTTTTACCTAGATAAATTAACCGCGTTACGGCACGCCAGCTTTCATTTTAAAAAAATAAGTGATTTCAGCATCGCATTATTTAAAACGTCCGAGAACGAGGATAAGAACCTTTTTGTCACGTTGGAAAATTTGTATAGAACCGATAGTAAACGGCTTCAAAAACGGCCGATTGAAATAATGGAGGCGATAAAAGCAGACCACACTTTGCATTTATCGGAACTTTCACAATTGTGTGATGAATTGTTGCCTTCGTCGTCGTGTATGGAAGTACAGTGTGACAGTGGTAGTCCCTTTCCCCTTCCACGGTTGGCACGGGTGTTAAACCGTGTAAAAGATGGGTGGAAACCCTATGAACGAACGTTGCCCCCGTATCATACCGCTCAGGAAAGAGAACAAGATTTAAAGTTAAATTGTCAATACGGATTGCTTAAACTGCTTTACGAGGGGCCTTTTGCAGCGTGGTTGGCACAACAATCCGACCTTTCACCGTATATTAAGATCGCGTTAGAGCATACCACCAAGCAAGCACAAGCGATGCACGCAAAGGATCCGTTTAATGCGTTAATTGTTGCTAAAGCCAGCCATTTATTGGGGCAAAATATAGAAATAAATGGTCAAGATTTTTTCTTTCAGTTGAGCGCTGCGACCGCAAGCGAAATGCGCGTTCAAAAGGGTTACCAAAGTAACCCCCAAGCCGCCCAAGAACAATCGGAATATATTGAAAAATTTAAACATGACGTCGTGGCACTTGCGTTTGAAGCTTATCTAAAAGAAAAAAACTTAGAGTTTTTAGGGGAAAAAAGCAGAACCCCTTTTTCTCAAAGAAACGATGGGGTCCCCTCAGAACTTAATGAGAATACGCACCATCTTGAAAAGCGTCGTCAAAACCTTCCTTCCTTAAAATTCCCTGAGGCATGGGCTATAAAGCTTTATGCTGTCCTGCATTTGCTACCAGTAGAAATGGTTGGCGAGCTGCGACAACAGTTGAAAAAATGGCAAATTGTTACCCATAAAGCGCGTTCAGGTTCGGTAGTCACAAAGGATCAAGCCATTCTATCGCCAGCGGGTCAAGAATCTTTTTCCCGTAACGAAGGGGAAAAAAAACTGATTGTGTTGTTAGGTGTTTTTGATCTTTACCTGGCCATGCACGACGCCCAGTTTGTGGGTGAGGAAATATCGTTTTGCGATAATCATACGGTTGACCCATTAAAACAGTTTTATGAGAAATCTGAGGATTTTGACAGGCTTTTCAAACAAGAAAATTCTTCTTCAATGCCATTTCTCTCCAAACGTGGGGTACGCGAGATGCTACGGTTTGGGCAACTGTGTTTATACGAGTTGTATAAGAAACATGCTATCTTGTCCAGCTTGGTAGAAAATTGGATCAAAAGTGGGGAAACCATAAGTGACGATCAAAACAGACTTCAGTTGTTGTATTGGAAATGGACAAGGACGAAAGCAAAAAAAGAGTGGTTGGAAGAATATTTAAAGAACTACAAGACAGCTTTGAAAAAGGTCGAGGCATATCGCCACCATACGGCACAGGTTTTATTGCAAGATCACCTTCATCTTCACCGGTTTTTCTTAAGGTTAATGGGACGATTGATTGATTATGCAGGCTTGTGGGAACGGGATCTGTATTTTGTACTATTAGCATTGAATTACCATCATAGCGATACGTCCACGCAGAAAACATTTTTTAATTCTATAAGCAAAGAGGCCTTTAAAAAAATCAAAAAAGGGCAAATTGTCGAAGCTTTTGCGCTTTTACCCCCATCACCCCTAAGGCAGTCGTTGGAGCGTTATTTTGCTTTAACGTGGACGGCTGAATTATCTGAAAAAAATTGTTCTAAAGCGCTTTCCTACGAGGAGCAACAGGAACAAATAAAAAAGCAAACTGAAATCTTGCAAGAACAAAACCCCTGCATCTGGATAAGGAACCGCATTGCCCACTTAAACCTGCTCACCGAAACCCCTCTTTGTTTGATAAACGAGCTTCGTTATATTCGGCGGTTAATGGCCTACGATCGTAAATTAAAAAACTCGGTGACCAAAGCGTTCAAAGCTTTGTTCGAGAAAGAGGGGATTAATATTTCCTTCACCATGGATAATAACGAGCATCAGTTAAACGTTGAGTCTGTGCAAGCAAAAACGATTGACCATCTTGGCGATAAAAAAATAAAGGAAAGCTTGCGTAGCGATTTTTTTGTTCAGATGGTTAAAGAACTGGTTGACCCAACCAAGGCATGGCCTAAAAACAGGTAAATGGAAAAAAAATGCTTAAAAAAAGACAAAAAAAGGAAAAAAGGTTCATTTTTTTTGCAAGAAAATGCCAAATTTTCTTGACCGTTCAAGGGGTTACGCCTAACCTACCTAAGACTACCTCTATTTGAGAGAGGACTACGCCCCCAATCATTAACCCGTCAGCCCTTAACACCTAAGACTACCTCTATTTGAGAGGTAGTCTTAGATTGCTTTAATCTTAAAAAAACTAAAAACGCACAAAATAATTTTGTCCGAGAAAAGATTTGGGAATTTTTCAGGGTTATTTTTATCCTAGAAGTGCATTTTGTACGGCTATACGGGAGTGTTCAATACATTCGGTGTTTATGGGGTTGGAATGCAGGCGATAGCCTAGTAATACAAAAAGAAGTTCAACATTATTTATTAAAAGTTTACCCTATCGATAGATGGGTTAAGCGGGCTATAAAATATGCAATTTTAAGTTTTTGCCTTAGGATAAGACGTATTCCATATGGGGACTAAACCTAGTGTTAATGCACCTAAACAGGCATAATATTCTCGTCCCAGCACGATGGGTAAAAGCGTTTGCAAAAAAGACTGGATAAGCGTTGGTCGTCCAATAAATATATATTTAAAAAAGGGATACCACGCAGCCCTCTTTTGCTGGCTTGGCTTGGCTCAAGCATTGCCTTGCTTCATAAAGTCGGGAAATAGAATGCATAAGGATAAAGGTGAACGAACGTAACTCTTGGTTTTGTGCTTTCCTAACCTACCCTGTGTTCAATCGTTGTGGTTGTAACTCGGGCAACAGGATACGATAAAGGAGGCGTGGGTAGGTTTTGGCTTGGGGAAGGAGGGCTAGATTTATGGGGCGTATTGATCGTGGTATGATTTCGGAATCGCTATGACGCTGTTAGGCAACGCCGATCCCCACATGCTTAAAATTATTTTGTTGGATTTTCAAGGGAAATGGCGCACCCGACAGGAATCGAACCCATAACCCCCAGATTCGTAGTCTGGTGCTCTATCCAATTGAGCTACGGGTGCGCATGAAAAGGGTTTTAACCGATCTTATCGGTGACTGCAAGGTTTTTTTCAATGCAGCGCGCTTAATGTGCGATAAAATCTTTTACACCATAGGCTTTGGGTCGGTGAAGAACCACCGTGGCACGGCAATCGGGGGTGCCATAGATGCCTATGATAGTCTCGCCCTGGGGTCTGCCTTCAAACACCAATGGATAGGGTTTGTGATCCATATCGCTGCGATCCAGTCGCGCGACAAAATGCCGGGGTCTTTGTTTTTTATTATACACACCGCGTAAAATCAGTGCCCCATTGTCTGGGGAGAACAAAATGGTTTTTTTCTCGATCGTTAGGGCCGCACTTCGATCGGTGGGACAGATCCCTTGCGTTACCTTCAACGTTCCCAACCAGTCACCCTCTGGATTTTTTTCGGCCAGTTTGCTGCTGCACTGGGCAAGGAAAAGGGTTCCTATCGCCAAAACAAAAGGGTGCGCCAGCGAAAAAAGTGTTTTAGGCGTGGGCATAAGGCCTCTCCACATAATAGCCAGTAAAAGGGATGGTGGTCATCTTTTCCAAAATGTTTGTTCTCTACAATATAGATAAAACATTTTTATAAAAACTTTTTTTTATCTGAAAATTTTTCTCGTATGTGGTATGAAAGCATAGTTTTCGACCTGTGGAAAAGAAATTTTAGTTATGGATCCGATCAGCGCCCTTGAGCATTCTGTACACGATGAAAAAATACTTATTCTTGATTTTGGCAGTCAAGTTACGCAATTAATTGCCAGAAGAATACGAGAAAGCGGGGTTTATTGCGAGATATGGCCGTATTCCAGTTCTGCGGAAAAGATTCGTTTGTTTGCCCCAAAAGGGATTGTGTTATCGGGTGGCCCTGCCAGCGTTCTTGAAAAAAATGCCCCCAGCATTCCAAAAGAGGTATTTGCCTTAAACGTTCCTATTCTAGGAATTTGTTACGGTGAACAAGCACTGTGCCATCAGTTGGGGGGTCAAGTCGAGCCCAGTGAACACCGTGAATTTGGTCGTGCGCATGTTGACATTGTGGAAGACAGTTCATTGTGTCGGGGCGACTGGTCAAAGGGAAAACGTGAACAAGTGTGGATGAGCCATGGCGATCGCGTGGTCAAATTGCCGCCAGGCTTTCGCGCCGTTGGTACCAGTGAAAATGCCCCGTTTGCGATGATTGCCGATGAGGGGCGTCGTATTTACGGGGTGCAATTTCATCCCGAAGTGGTGCATACGCCACATGGCGCTGCTTTATTAAAGAATTTCACGCATCGTATCGTGGGTTGCCAAGGTCTATGGACGATGGCAGGCTTTCGGGATTTGGAAATCGAACGCATACGTCAACAGGTCGGAAAAAAGAAAGTAATTTGTGCCTTATCGGGGGGTGTCGATTCCGCCGTAGCGGCGGTGTTAATTCATCAAGCGATTGGTGATCAGCTAACTTGCATTTTTGTCGATCATGGGATGTTAAGACAAGGTGAAGTGGACGAGGTGGTTAAAACCTTTACGGGACGTTTTAACATACCGTTAATTAAAAAAGATGCGTCTGAGCTTTTTCTAAGGGAATTGTCGGGGATTACCGATCCGGAGCAAAAGCGAAAAATTATTGGACGATTGTTTATTGAAGTGTTCGATAGCGAAGCGCAAAAGCTGGGCGGGGCCGATTTCCTAGCCCAGGGCACGTTGTATCCTGACGTTATTGAAAGCGTCAGTGTAACAGGCGGCCCATCGGTAACGATCAAATCCCATCACAATGTGGGGGGGTTGCCAGAGAAGATGAACATGCAATTGGTTGAACCGTTAAGGGATTTGTTTAAGGATGAAGTCAGGGCATTGGGTCGAGAATTAACCCTGCCTGAAACCATTGTCGGCAGGCATCCTTTTCCAGGGCCAGGTTTGGCCATCCGTATCCTAAGCAATGTTACTCAAGAAAAACTCGACTTATTGCGTCGTATCGACGCGATTTATCTTGAGGAAATACGTAACGCCAAACTATACCATGCAATTTGGCAAGCCTTTGCGGTATTGCTTCCGGTTCGTACAGTGGGGGTTATGGGGGATGGTCGCACCTATGATTATGCGTGTGCTTTACGGGCTGTTACCAGCGTTGATGGCATGACGGCCGATGTTTACCCGTTTGATATGGGCTTTTTAACCCGTGTCTCGGGACGAATTGTTAACGAGGTAAAAGGCATCAATCGTGTAACCTACGATATTACCTCAAAACCCCCTGGTACCATCGAATGGGAATAATTTTTTAATTTTAATTAAAGCATGTGAAGCTTAGCGTATTTATCCAAAACATGTTGTTTTTAAATGTCAGTAATAGTGGCCCTTCATAGGGTAGAGGGGGGTAATATATGTCTAACTTAACCTCTTTTGAGCGTCGTACGCTCGAAAAATTGTTGGGAATGAGGGGCGGTTACGTTTTAAACTTTACCGATCGCACCTATGCCGAATTCTTCAATGATTATCACGTGAAAATCGATGCAGAACAGTATCGAACCGGTGGCGATTCAAAGGCTAAGCGGATGCGCACGTTTTGGAATGTAGCTTCTAATGCTATTGTTGGTCGTGTACTAAAAGGTTTGATTACTACGGGTATTCAAGAAGAGTGCTTCGGCGATAACAGCAATTCGCAGCTGATCGAAGAGTGCCAGAAGATTGCCCAGCGCCTTCTTAATAATCAACCAGTAGCCGAGCTAGATGCGCTGATCGCCATCGCAGATGAGCGCGATTTTGAAGTGGTGGCGGAGCATATTCGTGAATTGATCGAAAAGAACCAACCCGAGGGTGGACTGGATCGGCTGCATACATTCGTTAATAAATTCATTCGCGTTACCTGCACGCCATACGGAATTTCTATCACGCGTGATAAGCCAATGCATAGCGTCTTTGGTGAGTACGTAAAGGCACTCCGGGAAAGCGGCCATCTTAATTCTCCGATGACCGAGCGCATCTTAAAATCCAGTATCTCAGTACTAGAAACCTTCAATGATGTACGTAACAACAGAAGTCTTGCACACGACAACCCAATTTTGAACTATGAGGAAAGTTTATTAATATTTAATCATGTTGCAGCCCTGGTGCGGTTTATTAAGTCGTTAGAGACGAAAATCGGGGTTCAAAAGCTAACGGCTGAACAAGATAATTGGGATCATAGTAATTTTTTCTAACACATATATTTTACAAATAAACCAAAAACATAGAAATTTATTTATAATTTACACTTGAGCTAAAATAAATCTTTGTTCCAGTGGAAATAAGTGAGGGCAAGATTATTCATTGAAAAATCTACGGTTTTTATAGATTAATTATAGAGATACAAAAATTACGTATCAGCGTATAATGTTCAATCTTGTTGATAAATAAAATATAACGCGATATGTATATATAGTGTGTCCAATCGAGATCTATACTAAATGTAGTTATTTTGGTACACGCTATCACAGTCTAAGTAAATTTACCGTTTTCTAAATTATGAGGTGTTGTATCGTGAATCACGCTGATTTGCTTGAGAGAAAGTCTCGTGCTTTTGATAATGCGGTGAACGCTTCGCTTCCTGATGCTTTTGTTGAAGCATTAGCGGGT
This sequence comes from Commensalibacter sp. Nvir, assembly GCF_963921845.1. NCBI lineage: Bacteria > Pseudomonadati > Pseudomonadota > Alphaproteobacteria > Acetobacterales > Acetobacteraceae > Commensalibacter > Commensalibacter sp. Nvir. The sequence goes on from NZ_CAWUGZ010000018.1 coordinate 43,053, forward strand.
GAGGTGCAATTATACGGTTGCTATCAAGTACGAATTGATCCCTCTCGTGATGCGTTGTTAACGCCTTTTGGTAAAGCCACCTTAGACGACCGCTATTTGATTGAAGGGGAAACCTATCAAGATCTCTTTGCGCGGGTTGCTTCGTATTATGGCAGTAACGCTCAACATGCCCAGCGTTTGTATGATTACATGTCCCAGCATTGGTTCATGCCCGCCACCCCTGTGTTATCCAATGGGGGGACTTCTCGAGGACTACCCATTTCTTGTTTTCTGAATGAAGCGGAGGATAGTTTAAAAGGAATTGTTGGATTATGGAACGAGAACGTATGGCTTGCGTCACGTGGAGGTGGAATCGGTTCCTATTGGGGTAATTTACGGTCAATTGGTGAAAATGTAAGCAAAAACGGAAAAACGTCTGGGGTTATTCCTTTTATTCGCGTGATGGATAGTTTGACCTTGGCCATCAGCCAAGGTTCTCTGCGCCGTGGCTCGGCAGCGGTTTATTTACCCATTTGGCACCCTGAAATTGAAGAATTTATTGAGTTGCGCAGACCTACGGGCGGTGACCCTAACCGTAAAGCGTTAAATTTGCATCACGGCGTTTTAGTTTCGGATGCGTTCATGCGCGCGGTGGAGCGCAACGAGGACTGGGCCTTGCTTTCGCCCAAAGACCAAACGGTAATTCGCACCCTTTCGGCGCGTTCTCTGTGGATACGGTTGCTCACGACGCGGATTGAACAGGGCGAGCCGTATATTGTCTATTCCGATACGGTAAATAATGCACGTCCAGAGCAGCATAAATTGGCTGGATTGGAAGTTAAAACGTCTAATCTTTGCGCAGAAATCATGTTGCCAACGGGTCTAGATCATCTGGGAAAAGAACGCACCGCTGTCTGTTGTCTATCGTCTTTAAACCTAGAATATTGGGATCAGTGGTCAGAGAACAAAGAGTTCATTCCCGATGTTATGTTGTTTTTAGATAATGTATTGCAGGATTTCATTGATAAAGCCCCGAATGAAATGGAAAAAGCGCGATATGCTGCCGAGCGTGAACGTTCGGTTGGTATGGGGGTGATGGGATTTCATTCGTTTTTGCAGAATAAAAACATCCCTTTTGAAAGCGTTATGGCCAAAGTTTGGAATAAAAAAATTTTTAAGCATATTCGTGCTCAAGCGGACAACGCGTCCAAACAACTGGCAAAGGAAAAGGGACCTTGCCCCGATGCCAAAGATTATGGAATTGACGAGCGGTTTTCCCATAAAATTGCTATTGCCCCTACGGCTTCGATCTCCATTATTGCTGGAAATGCCAGCCCTGGAATTGAGCCTATTACCGCAAACGTATTTTTGCAAAAAACCCTGTCTGGCTCTTTTACCGTAAGAAACAGACATTTAAAAAAACTATTGCAGGAAAAAGATCAGGATAACGACGCCGTTTGGTCCTCTATTACGCTTAAAAATGGCAGCGTTCAGCATCTTGATTTTTTAACTCAAGATGAAAAAGATGTGTTTAAAACCGCGTTTGAGTTGGATCAACGTTGGGTTATTGAGCATGCTGCCGATCGTTCCCCGTTTATTTGTCAATCGCAGTCTATTAATGTGTTTTTGCCCGCCAATATCCATAAAAAAGATTTGCACCAAATTCATTATCAAGCATGGAAAAAAGGGGTGAAATCGCTTTATTATTGTCGTTCCCTCTCTTTACAACGTGCAGACGATGTGAGTAACGTAGCAATTAAAAAAGATATTATAACAGGAATTGAAGCCTCACCAAAACAAGCGATAGATTACGAAGAATGTCTCTCTTGTCAGTAAGATGGAATTAAACGTTGTCTTGATAAGATGCTTCTAAGAAAGAATGTTTTGGTTTTTTTAACAAGAGAGTGTGCACCATGACGTTTATACCAACTTATACTTTAGCTGATGGAATGGTTGTTCCTGCAATAGGATTCGGGACGTATAAATTAAACGGAATGGAAGGCAAGAAAGCCATCGTTCAAGCGGTCCACAACGGATATCGTTGGTTGGACTCAGCGTTCAATTACGAAAACGAAGGGGCAGTCGGTCAGGCAATTAGAGAATGTGGAGTCCCGCGCAGTGAACTACAAATTACTTCCAAACTACCTGGTCGGCGTCATCGCTATCAAGAAGCCGTCCAGACCATACAAGAATCGCTGTGGAGGGCACAATTAGAGTATTACGATTTTTATTTAGTTCATTGGCCAAACCCTATTACCGATCTTTATATTGAAGCATGGCAGGCATTAATTGAAGGGCAAAAACGGGGATATATTCGATCTATAGGCGTCTGTAATTTTTTACCGGAACATTTAGATCGATTAATTAATGAAACAGGGGTTATGCCAGTCTTAAATCAAATAGAACTGCATCCCTATTTTTCACAAAAAGAACAAAGAGCATATAATAAAAAGCTCGGTATTCTGACTCAATCGTGGAGCCCTATGGGGCGTGCCAGCAAGGTATTAAACGATCTGGTTATTGAAACTATAGCGGTGGCGCACCAAAAAACAACTTCTCAAATTATCTTACGGTGGCATGTGCAATTAGGTTGTGTGCCTATACCAAAGTCTGCTAGCGAAACGCGTCAACGCGAAAATTTGTCTTTATTTGACTTTGAGCTTTCTTCTACCGATATGGAAAAAATTAATGCTCTCACCAAAGAAAATGGTCGTTTAAAAAATCAGAATCCTGCGCAATATGAAGAATTTTAAGTAAAATTTTTTATAAAGGGTTAATCCCATCAAAACAGGCAGATCCCTCTTAAAGAGATTTGCCTGTTTTGTTATGCGATTTGTTTTAGCTTGGTTTCAAATCGGTAAGTTTGTTCAAATAATGAATTGATAAATCTAAACTATTATTTTAGTCTTGTTGCTATTACTTATGAAGTTAATGCAATTCTCGATAAAAATATAAACTTTATTAAGTTATATTTAATAATTCTTAATAAAACCTTAAATCTTTTTTAAGAATGAACAACACTAATATCCTATGCTTAAACTGAGCGTTTATAGAGAGGGATGTTTCTATGAAGTTAATGAAGAGAAAGCATGCACCCTTACATCTTAGCGACATAACGATTATTGAAGACCACAAGTTGCGCAAAGCCATTACCGCAGCTGCCTTAGGGAATGCAATTGAATGGTTTGATTTTGGTGTTTATGGCTTTCTGGCTACAATTTTAGGGAGAGTTTTTTTTCCAGACGTTGCCCCTGGCTTACAAACCATCGCAGCCTTGGCGACCTTTTCCGTTCCATTCTTGATACGCCCTTTAGGAGGGGTTGTATTTGGTGTATTAGGGGATCGCTATGGTCGTCAAAAAATTCTGGCAGTAACCATTATCATCATGTCCATCAGCACGTTTTGCATTGGCCTTATTCCGGAATACGCCACCATTGGTTTGTGGGCTCCTCTTTTATTGTTAATTGCCAAATTGGCACAAGGGTTTTCCGTAGGCGGAGAATATTCTGGTGCAGCAATTTTTGTAGCCGAATATTCTCCCGATCGTAAACGTGGGTTTATGGGCAGTTGGCTCGATTTTGGTTCAATTATTGGATTTGTTTTAGGAGCGGGTCTGGTTATTTTTATTTCCAGTACGATGACCGAAGCCAATTACCAAAATTGGGGGTGGAGAGTTCCTTTCTTTTTGGCACTGCCTTTGGGAATTGTAGGTCTTTATTTGCGTCATGAATTGGAAGAAACCCCGGCTTTTCAAAAACACGTGGATAATTTGGTAGGCGAAGATAAGGAAACGATAAAAGATCCTCCCAATGTTTCCTATCGTCAGGTGCTCACTCAATTTTGGAAAAGTTTGTTGGTGTGTGTGGGTATCGTTATCGCCACGAATGTTACGTACTATATGCTCTTAACTTATATGCCAAGCTACTTAACGCACAGTTTGAACTACACCGAAGATCACGGACTGTTAATTATTATTGCTATAATGGTGGGTATGCTTTTCGTGCAACCTTTTATCGGGTTAATGAGTGACAAAGTGGGTAGAAGACCATTTGTTATTGCAGGAAGCATTGGGTTACTTTTTCTTTCTTATCCAGCCTTTACGCTTATCCAAAGCAATTCTATAGGGTATATTTTTTTGGGTTTGCTGGTAATTGCCATATTGTTAAATTGTTTTACGGGCGTCATGGCCTCGACGTTACCTGCTATTTTCCCAACCAGCGTTCGCTACAGTGCTTTGGCTATCTCGTTTAATATTTCAGTCATTGTGGCAGGGCTTACGCCAACGATTGCAGCATGGTTGGTTGAATCGACCCATAATCTTTATATGCCTGCATATTATTTAATGGTTGTTGCGGCTATCGGCTTATGGACGGGATTAAAGATGCCCGAAACAGCAAACAAACCGCTACATGGCGGGATGCCAGTCGCCTCCAGTCGAAGTGAAGCAAAGGAAATTTTAGAAGATCATTTCGAGACTATTGAACAAAAGGTTGATGAGATTGATGAGAAGATTTCAGAATTGGAAAGCACTCGCCAAACGCTGGTAGATCAACACCCTAAATTGGATTAATACCTATTAAAATATTCCCTCAATTTACCAAAAGGCATAAAAGAGGGAACAGTTTAAATAGGAGAAAACACTTGATAGCCGCTTAATTTCGATCAGAGCACATACGGGTATAGAGCTCCTTTAAGACATCATGTCCTGAAAGGCCTCTTCCCATGTTCCTTCTGTTGCTGCGCGGCTGTATTCCGTCGACCGATTTTCAAAAAAATTGGTATGTTCTATGGCATTGATCATTTCATCCATCCAAGGAAGTGGATTTACATCAATAGGATAGAGTGTATCCAATCCTAACTGTGTTAACCGACGGTTTGCAATAAAACGAATATAATCTTTTACCAATTTCGCATTTAATCCTTCCACCTCACCCATTTCAAAAGCGAGGTCAATAAAGGCATCTTCGTGATGTACAATAGTAATACAAATTTCTTTTAGTTCTTGTTGAAATTCGGCAGTCCACAAATGGGGATGTTCTTGTATAAAAGTACGAAATAATTTTATAATTGATAAACAATGCAAGGTTTCATCCCGTACAGACCAGGAAATAATTTGCCCCATGCCTTTTAGCTTATTGAAACGTGGGAAATTCATTAAGATGGCGAAGGATGCAAAAAGTTGTAAACCTTCGGTAAAGGCACCGAAAACAGCCATTGTTTTGGCAATTTCATACGGATTATCAACCGAAAAATTTTGCATATAATCGTATTTATCTTTCATTTCTTTATAGTTAAGAAATGCAGAATATTCGATTTCTGGCATACCAATGGTATCTAGAAGGTAGCTGTATGCTGCGATATGAATGGTCTCTATGTTTGAAAAAGCCGAAAGCATCATCAATATTTCGATGGGTTTGAAGACTTGGCTATAATATTTCATATAAGCATTGTTCACTTCAACGTCGGCTTGGGTGAAAAAACGAAAAATTTGTGTGATCAAATTTCGTTCAGCGTCGTTCAATTTTTTATGCCAGTCCTTAACGTCTTCGGCCAGTGGAACCTCTTCGGGTATCCAGTGAAGGCGTTGCTGGGTTGACCACGCATCATAAGCCCAAGGGTAATGAAATGGCTTATAAACTGGATTGTAGGTCATTAAGCCAAACGATTGTTTTTTATTGTGTTGAATAGGATCCAACGTATTCCTCCTTGGTTGGTAATATCTAAATAATTTTGCTCAAGACGGTTTTAGTAGTTACCCTATTGTCAGGACAAGAGCGAAAGCTTTTTCCCTTGCCTAAGAATCCGATCAGCTTCGAGCGTAAATTCACCATTATCTTGATGCAAAACCAAGCCCGGTGCAACGTAACTGTCCCCTGTAGATCCCATACGGCCCTGTAAAATAACAATACGTGCAGGCCGATTGAGTTTTGGCCACAGAGGAAAAAGAATTAAAGAGCCCAGTTTATAGTGGTGCATGGTAGCGCTGGCTTCAGCGTATAAACCTGCGGAAAGGGCTAAGGTTAACGTTCCTCCTTGCCTTAAGGGTCTACTCAGCGCGTAAATCCACTCTGATAATAATCCTTTAGGCAAGCGTTTAGCTAAATCTTTTTGAAAATCTGAAGAGCGTGTGGTGTTATGACGGTTCCATGGAGGGTTTGCGAATACATGGTCGACATGTTCTTGTCCTTTGGCTAAAAAAGCAAAAGGACGTTTGGGTAATTTGGGTAACATGACTTGAATTGCTTTAAGATTAAGCATTTGATTGAGTATAAAATTTTCATTGGCTAATTCAATGGTTTCAGCGTGTTGCTCCCATCCTATCCCTGTAATATGAGGAATTCGGTAACTCAAGCACATAAGTCCCGCGCCAGCACCACACCCTCCTTCAATAATAGTTTGGCCGGATTTGGCTGGAATAGCTGCAGCCATTAATATAGGCTCTAAGGCTGTTCTGTATCCATCCTGAAATTGTTTGTAAAAAATCTTTCCTTCAAGTAGGGTTCCATCTGATGTATTTTTTGATTTATGGTGTATAAAATTCGAAGTAAACGATAGCAAATGCATAAATCACAAACCGCTAAGATGTTTTAATAGATAAATTGTATTCTAGCTTAACTTTTAACAAAGTGTTAAAGGTAATGAAGTTTACTATAGCGAAAATAACTGAAAAAGAACCTAATTAGTGTTACATATAGTCGCTTGGAATGAAAAGAACGAATATTAAAAAGGTAAAGAATTGAGAAGCCTGAATTTATGGACAAACAAGACCCTTTAAAAAAATTGTCAGATTATTTAGCTCTCGATATGGATCTTTGCAATCGAGTGATCACAGATAGGATGCAAAGTTCTGTCGAGTTGGTTTCTAAATTGGCTTCTCATCTTATTGTGGCTGGTGGGAAACGATTGCGTCCTTTGTTAACGTTGGCAGCGGCTCGATTATGTGGGTATGACCCTGAAAAAGACGTTTCACCTCGTCATGTACGTTTGGCGGCTTGTATTGAATTTCTTCACACGGCTACGTTATTGCATGATGACGTTGTTGATGAAAGTGAATTGCGTAGAGGTTCTGCCAGTGCGAATGTTGCCTTTGGTAATTCCGCTTCGGTATTGGTAGGGGATTTTTTATTTTCTCGTGCTTTTCAAATTATGACGGAAGATGGTTCTTTAGACGTTATGAGAATCATTTCTCAGGCTTCCGCTACCATAGCGGAGGGAGAAATTTTACAGATGACCACTCAAAACGATCTATCCACCTCCATAGCGCGTTATTACGAAGTTATTCATGGAAAAACAGCGGCGTTGTTTGCTGCATCGTGCCGAGTTGGTGCAGTGGTTGCGGAACGCCCTTCTCGTGAAGAGTTGGCGCTGGAGTGTTATGGGTTGAATTTAGGGATGGCTTTTCAGCTGGTTGATGATGCTTTGGATTATTCTGCAAATCAAAAGCAACTGGGCAAGACGGTGGGGGATGATTTTCGAGAAGGAAAAATTACTTACCCAATTTTGGTTGCCTATGCTCAAGCCACAGAAAAAGAAAAAGCATTTTGGCAACGTGTTATTGAACAAGAAGAGCAAAATAAAGAAGATCTCGCATCCGCTTTAGAATTGATTCATCACTATAAAGCTTTAGAGGCAACGTTAAATGAAGCAAAAAAATTCGCACTAAAAGCTTGCCAAGCTTTGGAATGTTTTCCGACCAGCACCTTAAAATCGCTTTTGGAAGAGATAGCTAATTATACCGTTTATCGGCATTTTTAGACAAATTGAGTAATCGTATTAAAGCCTAATCGTTTAATTTTTTCAAAAAATGTTTTATCTTTATAGGAAGCAGAGGTGTGATAAAAAACGCTATCTAGTTTTCTTTTGTTTGAAGAAGGACTGCATTGTGTTTGTAAAAGATCGACAGTATGTTTGGCAACGGCATGAGCAGGATCTAGCCATTGAATAGGTTTAGGAGAGAAGTATCGCAGTTGCTCAAGGATGAACGTATAATGGGTGCACCCTAAACAAATAACATCAATTTTTTCTGCATAAGGAAGGCTTAGTAAATTTTGTAATTCTTGTTTTATAACATGAGAATTATAGGGTTGGTTTTGAAATATTTTTTCTGCGATGGAAGCTAAAATGGGTGAGCCATAGGCGATAAGCTCACAATCAGAAGCAAAATGTTGTTTTAAGTGTACAAGATATGAACGACTAACTGTGGCGCGCGTGGCTAGAAGTCCAATATGTTTGCTTTGGCTGATTTGTGCTGCCCATTTTATAGGGGGCACGCAGCCAACAAAAAGGATGGTGGGATAAAGCGCACGTAGCTGATCTAAGGCGATCGTGCTGGCTGTATTACAGGCAATAATAATAATGTCGGGCTGAAGTTTTCGTATTGCTCGATCTATTAAATCGATGATCCTCTCAATCAAAAAAGCATCTTCTTGTTCTCCGTAGGGAAAAACAAGACTGTCGGCTAAAAAACTTATGGAGGCATCCAAAGCATAGTTTTCTAGAAGGGGATAGAGATTTTGGATAATACTCAACCCACCTATTCCAGAATCAAAAGCTAAAATACGATAAGCCATTATGATTTGAATTTATAGACGAGACTGTTTATATGCCAATGCTTCTTTTTCATTTCCTACTCCACCGTGTTTGGCAGACCAGCTACAGGGATCTTCCAAAAAACGACGAATTTCTGCTGTATTTCCGTTAGAAAAAGAAGGGTATTCTGAGCTTACTTCTAAAATATCCCACCACGTGCAAAGAGAATGTAAGGTGATGCCAATTTCACTTAGTGTCTGATAAGCGCTAGAAAACACTCCGTAGAAAAAAACCACAAAAGCATGATTAACAATAGCCCCTGCATCCCGTAATGCTTTGGCAAATCCTATTTTTGACATACCGTCCGTTGTTAAGTCTTCTACGAGAAGCGTGCGCATATTTTCAGGGATATCCCCTTCTATTTGTGCGTTTCTTCCAAACCCTTTTGGTTTTTTTCTAACATAAGCCATAGGTGTCATCATGCGATCCGCGAACCAAGCTGCAAATGGAATGCCTGCCGTCTCTCCGCCTACCACCGCATCAAAAGATTCATAGCCGACATGTCTGCAAATTTTTTCAACGCCTAATTCAATAATTTTAGCTCGCGCTCTTGGATAAAATATAATTTTACGACAATCAATATAAACAGGCGATTTCCACCCTGCCGTCAGCAAATAAGGGTCTTCGGGACGAAAATTAACCGCTTGAATTTCAAGCAATAATCTCGCTGTTATAAGCGCAGCGTCGTGATCCCATTCGGTCACTCGGGGGGAACGGGGTTGGTTTGATGAAATTTGTTGATTGTTTTGAGCCATTAGGAGGTTGCCTTATAACGGTCGATAACTAAGGAGTGAATTACTTATACTCTGTTTTATTTTAAAATGCAGCAGTTATCGTGTCAAAAATATCAAAGAAGTAATTCATTTCACAATTTTGTCAAAACTGTCTTTGACTCAATGTATATAGGTTTTTATGCTTTGGCATTATAGCTTGTCTTTTGATTTGGAATTTAATCGTGGCTGCTCAATTAAAACATATCCCTCGTCGGTGCGAACGCTCAGTGGTGACTGCTTATCAAGAATTAAAATTGGTGGGTATAGACGAGTTGCAAATATTCGAAAGCTGTATCAATTTGTATCGAATTTATCATCCTGAATCGTCCCTTACGGAAGCAAGGTTGTTGGTGTCGGAATGGATTGATTATCATATCTACGATAAACATCGTAACGCACCTAAAGGATGCGATTGTGATGAATAGAAAATCCGTCCCTAGTATCTTTACTTTATTAGCATGGGTTATTGAAGTTTCTTTTTCCAGGTCCTGTGTATAATTTGTCTAGGTCTGTAAATGCGCCTTAGGGGGTCGCTAAGCTTCTTTCCATTGACTGACCCAGCCGACTGTCCTGGCTACTGTAAATAAAGTCGTAAACATCGTTTCGGGTATGCCCATAGCTTTTAAAATGATACCTGAATAAAAATCAACGTTTGGGTAAAGTTTTCTATCTACGAAATAAGCATCGTCAAGAGCTCTTTTTTCCAGTTCGATGGCTAATTCAAATAAAGGGTCAAACTTTATGCCTAATTCATCTAGAACTTCGTCACATGTTTTTTTCATAATTTGTGCACGTGGATCAAAATTTTTATAAACACGATGACCAAAGCCCATCAAACGTACTTCATTATTTTTTGCTTTTACTTTTGAGATAAATTCGGGAATATTTTTTTTGGAACCTATGGAATGGAGCATCTTTAAAACCGCTTCGTTGGCCTCTCCATGCGCAGGTCCCCATAGCGCTGCGATTCCGGCAGCGATACAAGCAAAAGGATGGGCACCGGTAGAGCCGGCTAATCGTACTGTGGAAGTGGAAGCGTTTTGTTCATGGTCAGCGTGTAAAATGAAAATCCTGTCCAAAGCACGACTTAAAACTGGGTTAATCACATAGTTACGGTCGGGTCTTGCAAAAAGCATATTTAAAAAATTTTCGGCGTAAGAATATTCAACCTTTGGGTAAACGAACGGTTCACCTAACGAGTATTTGTAAGCCCAAGCGGCCAAGGTAGGCATCTTAGCAATTAAGTGTATGGCGGCAACGTTACGACTGATTTCATTGGAGGTATCTGCCCCTTCTGGATAAAATGCAGATAAACCTGCAATTGTGCCGCAGAGAATTGCCATGGGATGGGCATCGCGCCTAAACCCATTAAAAAAATTACGTATTTGTTCGTGAAGTAAGGATTTTTTTTCTAAACGCGCAACGAAACGATCTTTTTCGTCAGGGGAGGGAAGTTCGCCGTATAGAAGAAGGTAAGCGACTTCGGGAAAAGAAGATTTTTCAGCCAATTGATTAATAGGGTACCCTCTATAAAGTTAAACTCCTTTTTTACCGTCAATAAAACTGATTTTACTTTGACAACAAGCGGTCATGCCTAAACCTGGATCAAACGTAAAAAGGTTCAAAGTAGGCGAAAGGTTTTGAATATATATGACGTTATTTCCGTTGGATCCAGATAAAACAGGAAGTTTACAGGTTTCACCTGTATAGGTTAGCGTTACAGCCCCTTCATCTTGTAGGGGTAAAAAAGAGGTGGTTTCTATTAAGTCTTTATTCATACACGGGTTTCCAAGCTGTGAAGTACGTTAACCAAACAAATAGTATGAATGGGATAATAAGAAAAAAAGGAAATATTTACGTTTAAGAGACTAAAATGCTCTAAGGATAAAATGCAATTAAGTTGCTTTGCCGTATGTTTAATTCATGACAGTTCTGAATATTTAAAGAAAAATGTGCCAAAGCGGCAGTTGGAAAAGAAGTTAGTTTTGTTGGGTTTTCTGAAGAAGAATAGGATGAGGAAAGAAAAAGATGGCTAAGGCAATGCAATGCAGGATTGTGACCAATAATGAGCATTGAGTTTGTGTTTTTAAAATTTTGTATTGATTTAATAAGGTCGTCAGAAGTGGCTAAATAAAGTTCTTTGAAAAAGTAAACCCTAGATTGGAAATGATTAATGTTGAGATAGTCGAGCGTTTCACGCGTTCTGGACGAAGGACTGCATACAATCAGATTTAAAGAACGTACTATTTTTTTAAGCAATTGTCCTTTTTCTTTTGCTTGTTCTCGTCCTCGGGGTGTTAAGGGTCGATCAAAGTCATTGGCAAAGTCTTCGACTGCTTTTCCATGTCTTAAAAGATATAAATTAAGTGTATATGTTTCATGTGTCATGTTTTTGCTTAGCAATAGCCTGGTGGTGTTGAATGACTTCTTTGATGATAAAGTTGAGAAATTTTTCGGCAAAATCTGGATCCAAATGGGCAGATTTCGCCATGGCACGTAAGCGAACAATTTGCTGTGATTCTCTTTTGGGATCAGCAGCAGGTAAGTTGTAGGCTGCTTTTAGTTCTCCCACTGTTTGCGTTAAGCAAAAACGTTCTGCTAAAATATGTATTAGTGCGTTGTCAATATTATCAATACTTAACCTAAGTTTGGTTAATTTTTGAAGCGCTTGTTTGTCTGCGGATAGCTTAGTCATTGTAGAATCCCTTGTTGAATTTAAGGCTAAAGTTGAGTTATAAAGTGATATCGATCCACGATAAATGCCCTCCTTTGCCCGCACCTGTATCCATAAAAATAATTGTTGCACCGGTCGGGGTTTGGTATTTCCACGGCCGTCCGTCGGTCGAGCGACATTCGTGACCACAGTAAAGCGTGTAGCCTTGAGGAACTTGGTTGATCCAGTTTGATTTACGTATAGGATAGCCATGTGCATTCGTTTTTTTAGTGACTTCCCCATATAAAGCTCTGGAAAGTAAAGTGTTAACGGGTTTTAAAGGATCGGGTGGGGGTTCAAAAAGCATTTTGGGGTGAAAACCAGCGTGAACAAAAATTGTTTTTTTGAATACAAGCCAAGCAGGCGCTCGTTCAAGTGCGATTTCGATTTTGCTTGCCAAACTGGAATCTGGATGGTTTTGTATTTGTTCAATTGTTTCGGTTAATGCTGAATCTTTAATAATTTTTCGGTTTTTTAAATATAATCCAAGTTTTCGATCATGGTTGCCAATTATAAAAAGACCTCTATGTTTTTTTTGAACTTCAAGCATAAGGTCTAAAACACCAGCGCTATCTGGGCCGTAGTCTACTAAATCTCCAAGTTGAATGATGAATTTATCCGTCTCGACAGCATGACCAAAGGCCTTAATGTCGCCATGTACGTCACCGATGATGCGAAATAATTTTGAGTTTGATAGGAATTCTATAGACATGGAGTTTATTTTATCTAAAAAGAATAATTTTGTATCTAATATATTTTCTAACTATTTATATTCTTGAAAAAAAATTCATAGGTAGTTGATTTAAACTAAGGCTTTTATTTTTCAGGAAAACGTTGAATAGGGTGAAGTCAGTTTCGATGGGTCGGGAGATAATATGAAGTATAATGAACGTATCAGGCATTTAGGATTAAAACGTAAACTATGTAGCGCAGAGCAAGCCGCTGCGTGGATTAAACCTGGTGATGTTGTCGGAACGAGTGGCTTTACAGGCTCTGGTTATCCAAAAGCCGTTCCTCAAGCTTTAGCTAAAAGAATAAAAGAATTTCATGATAAAGGGGATTCTTTTCAGATTAAATTGTTAACCGGTGCTTCTACAGGACCTGAGTTGGATGGCGCTCTAGCAGACGTTAATGGTGTCTCCTATCGCGCTCCTTTTAATTCTGACCCTAAAATGAGAAAGCGCATTAATGAAGGGGATACCCAATATTTGGATACCCATCTGAGTGGCCTTTCACCGCTTTACCGTTGCGGTGCCTTAGGACAAATGGATGTCGCTATTATTGAAGTTTCAAGTATCAACGCGGATGGATCTCTGGTTGCGTCAACCGCAGTAGGAAACAATCAGCTTTGGTTAAATAGTGCTAAAAAAGTAATAATAGAGGTAAACAGTTGGCAATGTGCTGAACTGGAAGGTATGCACGATATATGGGAAGTAACGTCTAGTTTTCCCCATAAAATAATTCCTATTTCCGATCCTTCAAATCGTATTGGCTCTCCCTATATGACGGTTGATTTGGAAAAAATTGTTGCTGTGGTGGAAACGCATTCCGCAGATCGTAATGCGCCATTTACGGCATCCGATGAGAATGCCCGCTCAATTGCGGGCCACATCATGGAATTTTTCAAGTATGAAATAAAAAAAGGTCATATTCCTTACCACATGTTGCCTATACAATCGGGCATTGGCAATGTAGCTAATGCAGTTATAGAAGCGCTCAGTGAAGGGGATTTTTACGATTTAAAAGCCTATACTGAGGTCATTCAAGATGGTATGTTAGCGATGCTTGCAACGGACAAAATGATCGCAGCATCCGCAACGTCTTTTTCCTTAAGTCCTGAAAAAGCTAGATATTTTAATGAAAATATTCAGCTCTTTCGGAAAAAAGTTGTTCTTAGACCCCAAGAAATTAGCAACCATCCTGAAATTATTCGACGGATTGGCTGTATTGCCATGAATGGTGCTATTGAAGTTGATATTTTTGGTAATGTCAATTCGACGCATATTATGGGTTCAAAAATGATGAATGGTATTGGTGGATCTGGGGATTATGCTAGAAACGCTTACATTTCTATTTTCATGACACCTTCTCTAGCAAAGGAAGGAAAAATTTCTTCTGTAGTGCCTATGGTGCCACGAGTAGATCATATTTCTCAAGACGTTCAAATTATTGTAACCGAAAGAGGACTTGCGGATTTAAGAGGGTTATCACCCAAGGAACGTGCAAAATTAATTATTCAAAATTGCGCCCATCCCATTTATAAACCATTATTGCAAGAATATTATCAATTAGGTTTACAAAACCCATCGATACAAACACCTCTTTTCCTAAAAGAAGCGCTTTCATGGCATGATAAATTTGTAGAAACAGGTTCAATGGCTTAGACCCAATCTGTTTTAAAATTTGTGTATGGTAGCAATCCTATGTATAAAGTGAAATGGCTTTTCATAATTGTTTGCGCGTAATAAATTGCAGCCATACTCTTTATTATCTTAATTTTTGGTGCTAATGTGATGAATAAAAATTAATACCGGGTATAATGCACTGCTTTAAAATGATTGCGATTATAAGACAGTTGATCTGGTGTTAATTGAAACCCTAAAAACAATTCATAGCCATCGGGTGTTCTTGCTGGGGTTGAAGGAAGTTTAAAAAGCAAAGGTTCCGATTTAAGAGTAAGTTGATCAACATTATCAGGAAAATCAAAGCGAGCGATCAAATTCTTTTTATCAACAATAGCCCCGTTTTTAATTGTTGCGATAAAATAAGGAATTTGATATTTTTTGTGTTGGGCAGCAGGACCTTGTTGTGCCTGTATAATTACGTTTAGGGTAGTATCAATTCTATCAACATAAGATTTACCCTTTTTCTTGTTTTCAGCGTTATCAATATTTTTTGGGTCATCAACGCATTTCCCCTTAACACCTAATATACTTGCCCTAATGTCTAAGTGAGAAAGATCTTGGATATGGTTGTAAAATTGATAATAATCGGAAGCTGAAGACAAAACGGTTATTTTAGGACAAACGGGGGGGAACTCATACGTTTGTTTTTCAGCACAACCCCATAAAAAATTTGCTGCAAAAAGAGGAATTAAAAAAGATTTTATAGTGTGTATATAACGCTTGCCTGAAAAAATCATAATTCTCCTGCCTCAAAATAGTATATAAAATTATTATTTCTACCATAAAGCAAAATAAGGTAATGGGGAATATGATGTTAATTTTAATTTTATGATGAATGATGACCCGTCTCCTTGTTTATTGTCCCACCTCTCGGTATATATATTTAATGTTTGATTGTATTTAGGAATAGTATGCTCAGTCATAGTTTGGATGGTTTGTCATCAAAAAGTCGTGCACTAAAAGTTTTACTTGCAGAGCCACGCGGTTTTTGTGCTGGTGTGGATCGTGCCATACGCGTAGTTGAAGAGGCCTTACGTCGTTATGGGGCGCCCGTTTACGTACGGCACGAAATTGTTCACAATCGAACCGTTGTCGAAAATTTAGAAAAAAAAGGCGCTATTTTTGTTGAAGAGCTGGATGAGGTGCCGCAGGATGCTCATGTTGTTTTCTCTGCTCACGGAGTGCCCAAGACCGTTCCTTTAGAAGCGGAACGAAGGAATTTACTTTATTTGGATGCGACGTGTCCTTTAGTTTCTAAAGTGCATAGAGAAGCAGAACAACATTTTGCTGACGGCGGTTCCGAGTGTAGGCATATTTTGATGATTGGTCACGCGGGTCACCCAGAAGTTGTTGGGACGATGGGACAGCTGCCGCTCGGTGCAGTTACTTTAATAAAAGACGCTCAAGAAGCAAAAACTGTTCATCCTGAAAACCCTGACCGGCTTGCCTTCATCACTCAAACCACTCTTTCAGTTAATGATACCGCTGAAATTGTAGCGATTTTGCGCGAACGTTTTCCTAAAATTGAAGGGCCAAGGCGTGAAAATATTTGTTACGCAACGACGAACCGTCAAGAAGCAGTTAAACGTATTGCTCCTGAATGTGATTTAGTATTTGTTATAGGATCACCTAATTCTTCTAATTCTCAACGTTTGCGAGAAGTTGCAGAGCGTTCGGGGGCCCCAAAAGCAATCTTAGTACCTAAATTGGAAAATCTTGATTGGGCCGTACTAAAGGGGGTAAATGTTTTGGGAATTACGGCTGGAGCCTCTGCTCCAGAGTCGTTAGTGCAAGAAATGCTCAAAGCATTATCACAAAAATTTACGTTGGATATTGAAGAACGTATTGTAAAAAAAGAACATGTAACGTTTAGCTTGCCGTCTTTATTGGGGCGATAAAAGAAATAAAAATCAGATTCGTGGCGATTAATTCTCTGATAATGTTTTTTTGAAGGGTTTCAGTTTTTTTGATTTCGTAGATTTTTATTTAATGTCTATCGAATTTCAGACTTAAAATTTTGCGATTGTGCTAAATGTTGGCGCTCCAAAGATAGAGATTTTCAAGAAGACAAGGTTAATAAACTTTTTCACGCTATCAATCTATAAAGCAATTAACTTAAAACTAAAATTAAGTTTATCTAGGTTTTGACCCTGGATATAGTGATATATTTTTCCTTTAGTTGTCTATACGAATG
>NZ_CAWUGZ010000019.1:0-25370 GCF_963921845.1 Commensalibacter sp. Nvir
CTTTCGTTCTTATACCAATTTTTATTATAAGTTATTGCGTACTTGAATAAGTAGCAGTCGAATATGCATTGAGCCAAGTAATAAAGCAAAAGGGATAAAGCTAAATGGTTTCTTGGAAAAATTTCGCCAATCAAAGGCTGATTGCTCGATTTTGCAGCGTTCTCCTCTTAAGTACTGCGGTGTCTTATGCTGCTTATGCTCAGGCTGGAAATGGTGTGGATCCACTGGCGCTCGGTGGAGTAAAGCCGACTCATGTGCCGACCCAGCCTGTAGCAAGCTCTAAAGGGATGGTGGTTTCGGCCAGCAAGCTGGCGGCTGAAGTAGGTGCCAATATATTGCGTCAAGGAGGTAACGCAGCGGATGCAGCGGTGGCGGTGGCTTATGCTATGGCGGTGACCTATCCTGCAGCCGGAAATATTGGTGGGGGTGGGTTTTTGACCATTTTTCTTCCAGGCGGGAAAAGCTATTTCGTTGATTTTCGAGAAAAAGCACCTTTGGCAGCTAAAGCGGATATGTATTTAGATGCAAAAGGTGAAGTCATCCCCAATGCATCCGTATTTGGTTGGAAAGCCGTTGGCGTTCCGGGAACGGTTGCTGGTATGGAGTTGGTCAGGGAACGGTGGGGGTCGAAACCTAGAAAAGAGTTAATTACACCCGCTATTAAATTGGCCCAAAATGGATACAAACTAACCGATGAAGATATTGCACTTTTTTCCACATCCTTAAAAGAATTAGCAAAAGATACAAATGCTGCAGAAATTTTTATGAAACCTCATCAAGTACTGTGGAAAGAGGGGGATGTTTTTCGCCAAGAAAATTTGGCAAGAACACTATCTTTAATTGCTGATGAAGGCGCAGACGTTTTTTACAAAGGACCCATAGCAAAAGAAATTGTATCCGCAAGCAATAAAAACGGTGGAATATTAACCTTAAAAGATTTTGAGTTGTATAAACCTCGTGTTTTAAATCCTTTAACGTGCACGTATCGTGGATATGTCATTAAGACTGCCCCTCCTCCCAGCGGAGGCGGTGTTGCAATTTGTGAGGTATTAAACATTCTTTCGGGATACGATATGTCTCGATTAGGAATAAATACTTTACAGTCTGTACAAAGACAAGTTGAAGCTATGAGAAGAGCTTATTCTGATCGTCGAGATCTTGGTGATCCAGCGTTTGTCAATAATCGTATCGCGTTGTTTTTGGATCCACATTACGCCGAAGAGATTCGTAAGAATCTAAATTTTGATCATGCAGTTGATTCCAATCGGTTAGTTCCCGGGCAAGTACAGCTTGCTGGTGTTAAGCAAATCAATTCTTCGGATACTCACGAAAAGAATGAAACAACGCACTTTTCAATTATTGATCAAAACGGAATGGCCGTTTCCATGACGTATACCCTAAACGGTTGGTTTGGCGCACGTTTGGTCGCGGGGAATACTGGCATTGTGATGAACGATGAAATGGATGATTTTTCTACTTCGCCTGGTAAGCCAAACATATATGGTATCGTAGGCAGTCAAGCTAATGAAATTGAGCCAGGAAAAACGCCATTATCGTCAATGTCGCCAACAATTATCTCTAAAAATAATAAACCGTACATTGTTATCGGTAGTCCTGGGGGTTCGCGGATTCCTACTATTATTTTAAACATTGTTACCAATATCATTGATTATAACCTTAATATTCAACAAGCAATTAACTCGCCCCGTTTTCACGAGCAATGGCAACCATCACCGGTACAGCTTGAATACAATGCTTTGAGTGCGGCTGTGCGTGATGGCTTGAAACGAAAAGGATATCCTCTTGATATTTATACCACGTGGGGTATTGCCGAAGGGATTCAGGTCGGTAGCGATCCTCATGGAAAGAAAATCTATTATGGCGGAAGGGATTATCGTCATGGGGGTGGAGCAGTTGGTGAATAAAATAAAAAAAAGCTTGTCATTATCCCCCTAGCATGTGATAGAAAGGATATGGAAAGTTGCAGGTGGACGAACACCTTGTGAACTTGGTCAGGTCCGGAAGGAAGCAGCCATCATAAGTATCGCTCGGGTCATTTGTAGCTTTCCATTATTGTTTTTTAAGCTGCACTTTAAAACTCTGATTTTGTAATCGGAAGTGGCACAATTTTACGTTAATTTTTCAGCATTGATTTGTTGATGGATACTTCTACGGAACAAACGGGCTTGTCTAAGCACAAGACACTCAATAGTGGTGCAGTCATTTTGCCTTCAACTTCTTCAAATAATACGCAGTCTTATACAGTTTTAGCTAGAAAATACCGACCAATTGGTTTTGATGATTTAATCGGTCAAGACGTTATGGTTAAAACATTACGGAATGCTTTTGCCTTGAATAGGGTTGCCCATGCATTCATGTTAACCGGGGTAAGGGGGGTCGGCAAAACGACATCCGCACGAATCATTGCACGAGCGTTAAATTGTATAGGGGTTGACGGAACAGGGGGGGCGACTTCTGAACCATGTGGTCAATGCCCAAATTGTAAAGCTATTTTGGCAGATAGACATCCGGATGTTCTTGAAATTGATGCCGCATCCCATACAGGGGTGGATGATGTACGAGAAATTATAGAAAATTCACGGTTTCGGCCTATCCAAGCCCGCATGAAAGTGTATATTATTGACGAAGTACATATGCTTTCTCGTAATGCGTTTAACGCTCTTCTTAAAACGTTAGAAGAACCTCCTAGCCAAGTTACTTTCATATTTGCCACCACCGAAATACGTAAAGTGCCGCTAACCGTTCTTTCGCGTTGTCAACGTTTTGACCTCAAGAGAGTTCTTCAAAAGCAATTGCAAGAGTATTTTTTACACATTGCTCAGCAAGAAAAAATACAAATATCCGATCAGGCTGCTAACTTGATTGCGCGTGCGGCAGATGGTTCAGTACGCGATGGACTTTCCATTTTAGACCAAGCCATTGCACAAAATGGTGTTGACAATGCAATTCAAAGTATTGAGGCAAAAACGGTTTCCGATCTTTTAGGCTTTACGGATCGTTCCTTCCTATTTGAATTGTTTGAAGCGATTATGTCTGGTCATAGTCAACGTGTGTTAATATTGGCTAATCAAGCTTACGAAACGGGTGTGGATTTATGTGTTTTACTTTCAGATTTATTGGAAGTTATTAATCTAGTTTCTCGAATAAAATCGTTGCCAGAATTATCGTCTAGCTCTGATTTTACCGAAGTTGAACGTGAAAAAGGATCCTTGCTGGCGGAAAGACTTTCTATTCCTGTTTTAGGACGAGCGTGGCAGATGATCCTAAAAGGAATACATGAGGTTCATAGTGCACCAAATCGTAAAATAGCCGTGGAAATGGTGCTTATTCGTTTGTGTTATGTTTCGGATTTACCAACTCCGGACCAGCTTGCCTTTCACATTCAAGAAATGAAAAGCAGCCCTACGGATAAACCAAAAGATATGATGTTCGACACCGTAAGCACGCCCAAAAGTGTAGGTTCAGAAAACGATGAAAAGGGAATAAATCACTTCAATTTAGCAACCACAGAAGAATTAAAAAAAAAAATGAATTTTTAAGTTGGAAAAGTTGGCGAGAGGTTGTCTCTTTTGTTAAAAATCAAAAAAAATACTTATTACATGCCCATTTACGCAATGATGTGCATATAGTAAAGTTTGAACCTCCACTTATTGAAATTAGAAGTGAGGTTAAAGCACCACATGTTCTGGCGAAACAGCTTGCTGCATTATTAAATGAGCATTCAGATAGGTTGTGGAAGGTTGTTTTATCCGATTCGTTAGGGGTATCAACCTTAGCAGAACAGCAGGCTTTACAAACTCAGAAAGACATGGAACGTCTTACCCGTCAGCCCTTTATTCAAGAAATATTTAAAATATTTCCAGGTGCACAGCTTGGAGAATTTGTTAATCATTATTTGGACGAATATGGTTTATATCCAGAATCTATAAAAACTGACAGTAAAGAAGATGCTTCTTTGTTAACTGAGAATGAATACGACGACAATAGTGACGAATAGATACAATTACTAAAGGAAACTTAAACGATGAAAAATTTTGCTAACCTTATGAAGCAAGCTTCTCAAATGCAAAGCAAAATGAACGATATGCAGGAAAAGCTCGCATCCATTACGGTTGAAGGCAATTCTGGGGCAGGTATGGTCAAAATGACGTTGACGGGTAAAGGGGATTTGAAATCTATTGTTATTGATCCTAAACTTATTGATGCCAATGAGATAGAAATGTTGCAAGATTTAATTGTTGCGGCTCACGCAGAGGCGAGACGACATTTGGATGAGACCACACAGGAAGAGATGCAAAAGGTAACCGGTGGAATTAAATTACCCGAAGGAATGAAATTTCCTTTTTAAATCTGTTAAACTTGCCCATTTTTTTGTCCAGTTATTTAACCGAATACAAAGGAGAATTGACACGTGGGTGGCCCCGAGATTGAGCGTTTAATTCATTTATTAAGCCGTTTACCTGGATTTGGTCCCCGTTCTGCACGAAGAGCGGCGCTTGCTTTGCTCAAACAGCCTCAGTCAAAAATGTTACCCTTGGCAACTGCTTTAACTCAGGCTGCAACTCTGGTGAAGGTATGTTCCAATTGCGGAAATCTGGATAGTTTGGATCCCTGTTCGTTGTGTTGTGATCCAAAAAGAAACGCAGAGCAAATTTGCGTAGTTGAAACCGTGGGGGATTTATGGGCGATTGAAAAAGCTAATATTTACAAAGGGCTTTATCAGGTTCTCGGGGGGGCGTTATCGCCTCTGGCTGGTCTTAGACCAGAAAATCTTAATACAAAATCACTTTTTGATAAACTCGAACGAGGCGAGGTTAAAGAAGTTATCCTTGCACTCAGTGCAACGGTGGAAGGGGTAACGACCCAACATTGGCTTTATGAACAATTGCTTCCGTGGCAAATAAAAGTTACGCGCCTTAGCCAAGGCATACCGATGGGTGGATCTTTAGAAATGCTTGACGAAGGTACGTTAACGGCTGCTTTAACTACCCGAAGACCAGCATAATTAACGAGGGGTTATACAGATAAAAGGAGATGTTTTGATAAAAAATTGCCGGCGGTTTGATACATACTGATAATTAATGGTTTAGTTTTTAGATCTGAATCTCAACTTTGTTTTGGTGAACACGGATAATGTAACTTTTAACGCTATGGGTTTGGCTTTCGAGACAATAACCATCCTTTAATCGGAAATGTTGTTTTTTCAAGGGACTAGCAACCCATAATTCATGTTGGTGTTCTACGATAAGACCTCTGGATAAAACACTTGCCTGGGCAAAAGGATCAATATTGCTGATGGCGTATAGGGTATTGTCTGCATTGGGTCTGAATATTGCGACATGATTGTCACCCACCAAGGCACAAATTCCTGTCTCGGGTAGGATATCATCAATTTTGCAAATTGAAATCCACTGGGTCATTGTGGGCTCCTATACGATTCAACGGTGTCTTTTTGTGGTGGAGCGGGTTTATGTTGTTTACGTTCAGGAATCATTTGAATGTAATTATCTGGTCGTGGACTGTTTATAAAATGTTGAAAATGTTTTTGATGTTTGGGGTGTGCAAGAACCTTTGCCCATTCGCATTGATAGGATGCTCTAAGCGCTGTCATTGCTTGTTCAAGGTGTTGATTCAGTT
The DNA here is from genome assembly GCF_963921845.1 of Commensalibacter sp. Nvir. Classification (NCBI taxonomy): domain Bacteria; kingdom Pseudomonadati; phylum Pseudomonadota; class Alphaproteobacteria; order Acetobacterales; family Acetobacteraceae; genus Commensalibacter; species Commensalibacter sp. Nvir. The sequence continues at coordinate 5,659 of NZ_CAWUGZ010000019.1, forward strand.
TTAAAGCGTCATCAATTATAACGTTCCGTATATAATGAATACCGCCTTCAAGCGAATCGATCCAGGAAGCTGTCCTTTGTAACTTATCCGCTGTTCTTATGTAAAACATAATGAGCCGATCAAGATAAAGTAGAATTGTCTCTTTATCGAGATTGCTTGCTAAAAGGACTGCATGACGTGGGGAGGTTCCACCGTTTCCGCAGACGTATAAATTCCACCCCTTTTCGGTGGCAATAAGACCAATATCTTTTGCTTGAGCTTCAGCGCACTCTCTGGTGCACCCCGAAACCCCTATTTTTAATTTATGGGGTGTCCTAATCCCTTTGTATCGATTTTCGATCTCTATGCCTAATCCTGTGCTATCCCCTACACCATACCGACACCAGGAATTGCCAACGCAAGTTTTAGCCATTCTTAAGCCTTTGGCATAAGCGTGTCCCGTCTCCATTCCGGCGTCAATAAGGCATTGCCAAATATGGGGTAAGTCTTGAAGATGAGCCCCAAAAAGAGCAATTCGTTGAGATCCAGTGATTTTTGAGTATAAATGATAGCGTTTTGCCACTTTGGCAATAGCTTCTAATTCATCGGGTGTGATTTCCCCCCCTGGAGACCGGGGTACAATAGAATAGGTGCCGTCTTTTTGAATATTTCCTAGAAATCGATCGTTGGAATCTTGCAAAGGAAGTAAATCGGGTTGTAAAACAAAATCGTTCCAGCACGAAGCAAGTAAAGAACCGATGGTTGGTTTGCAAATCTCACAGCCATAGCCGCTACCGTAGGTATGAAGTAAGTCGTGAAATGATTTAATTTTACCGACTAAAATGATGTGATAAAGTTCTTGACGTGTATAGGGAAAATGTTCGCAAATATGATTAGTAATGTCGAGGCCTTGTTTCCCTAATTCCACTTTAAGCATCTGAGTAATAAGAGGAAGGCAACCTCCACACCCTGTGCCTGCTTTTGTTGTTGCTTTGATGTCTTCTATCGTATGATTTCCCTTTTGGATTGCTTGCAGGATTTGTCCTTTGGTAACGTCCATGCATGAACAAAGTGGTGCAGATTCAGGAAGTGCATCTATACCAATAACTGGTTTTTCCCCGTTAGAGGTCGGGAGGATAAGTGCATCTGGATTTTCAGGTAGGTCAATGGCGTTCAGCATAAGTTGTAAAAGATTACCGTAATCGGTTGTATCGCCTACTAACACCGCGCCTAAGAGTTTTTTATTATCCTCGCTGACAATTAGTCGTTTGTATATTTCCTTTTGTTCATTCAAATAGAGATACGAACGTGCTTGGGGTGTTTTGCCCTTAGCATCGCCAATACTGCCCACATCCACACCGATTAATTTTAGCTTGGCGCTCATATCGGCATCGGTGAATGAATCGTCTGTCTGACCAAGAATATGACGGGCAGCGATTTTTGCCATGCGATACCCTGGCGCAACCAAACCGTAAATTGTTTCATTCCATGAGGCACATTCGCCAATGGCGTAAATATTAGGATCGTTTAACGATTGACAAAATTGATTAATCGCAATGCCACCACGCTTACCAATTTGTAGACTACATTTTTTAGCCAGGTGGTCTTGTGGACGTATACCCGTTGCAAAGATGATAAAGTCTATGTCTAAAGACGATCCATCGGTGAAGACCATCGTTTTACCGTTATTGTGGTGAAGGATTTCGGTGGTATTTTTATTGGTATGGATAAAAATACCCATAGCTTCAATTTTTTTTCGGAGCAGTTCTCCGCCAAGTGCATCAAGCTGTTCAGCCATGAGCAACGGTGCAAATTCAACAATATGGGTTTCAATATTTAAGTTTCTAAGGGCTCCTGCTGCTTCGAGACCAAGCAATCCTCCGCCAACGATTGCTCCTTTTTTGCACTTTTTGGCACAGGATGCGATTCGTTCAAGATCTTCTAGGGTACGGTATACGTAGCAATTCGTACCATCAGAACCTTTGATAGGAGGAACAGCAGGAGAAGAGCCTGTGGCAAAAATTAATTTTTCATAGGGAACGGTCTGTCCGGATTTACCATGGACGTTTTGGTTTTGCCTATCAATCCAAAGAGCAGGTTCATTTAATAGTAAGCGAATATTACGATCATGATAAAAATCTGTTGAGGCAAGTAATAAATTTTCAGCCGTATGGGTTAAAAAGTAAGAGGATAAATGTACTCGATCATAAGCAGGACGCGATTCCGCACAAAAAATAGTTATATCGTACTGATTTACGTCGATGAGGTTGCACAGTTCATCAATAAATTGATGCCCAACCATTCCATTACCTAAGACTACGAGTTGTGTTTTATGCATGGTAAATCTCTAGGGAAGATAAAATTGTTTGACACATAGCAATTCTGAAAGTTTGAAAAAAACTTATTCAAAGTAAACGTTAATTTAGTTCTAAATAATTTTTTCTCAATTAGTCTTTAGACTTAATCAATAAAAATAATTTTTATTTGCTTCTAAATAATTTAAACACGTAAAGAATACAGTGTTTGCATGATCAGCAAATTGGAGTGTTAACCAAGCTGAAACAATTATAATTTTGCTAAGAGTATGATAAATAAAATGTATAGGATTTGATCAGTAAATGGATTCTATTAAAAAAGGTACAAATAGGGGTTGATGAATAAATTTTTAAGTATAGAGGATTTTTTTTCTATACCTACAACGTTGCCTCGTTTTGCTTTTATTACGGGGGGCACTGTTCGGTTAGGTAAAGAAATTGCGTTGACCCTTGCCAAATTAGGTTTTGATATAGCCTTGCATTCAAGAACTATGACCGAGGAAGCCGATGACGTTAGGGAAGCAATTAAAAGTTTAGGTCGAAAAGTTATAATATTGACGGCTGAACTTTCAAATCTTACAGAGGTCAACTCTTTAATACAACAAGCCAACGATAGGTTAGGAACGCTTGGAGTATTGGTTAATAATGCCAGTATGTTTAATCGAGATGAATGGGATGATGTAACCTTGGAAAGTTGGAATCAGCATCTCGTTCCGAATTTATGGGTTCCTTTTCAATTTATGCAGGATTTTGCTAAACAATTACCGAGATCATCTTCAGGATGTATTATCAATATGTTGGATCAAAGGGTGTGGTCGCTAACCCCCCATTTTGTTAGTTATACCGTTTCAAAATCTGCCTTATGGACATTGACACAGACGATGGCGCTGGCATTAGCCTCTAAATCCATTCGTGTGAATGCCATAGGACCCGGCCCGACAATGGCACACAAAAGACAGACTAACGAACAGTTTCAACATCAATGTCAGTCCGTTCCCTTAGGATATGGGAGTACTGCCCCAGAAATTGCGCGCGCTATAGTTGCCCTTTTAACTTTGCCTTCGGTCACAGGTCAAATGATTGCTTTGGATGGGGGGCAACATCTCCAATGGTCATCGGAATCGAATCTCTATAAAGATGAATAGCGTTATATAAAATGAGTTTTTTCTCACATTGGAGTTATAACTATCCTTTACGGCGTATATTCATTCGTGACCTTACTCTTAATGCGCGTATTGGTGTATACGACTACGAACAACAACAGTTGCAACGGTTGCAACTCAACATTTCCGTTGGAGTAAAAGATCAAAAGAAAATTGGTAAAGATGATCTTTCAAGGACTGTTTCTTATGAAGACATTGTTAATCAGGTTACAAAGATTGTTGCCCAGACCCATTTTCATTTAGTAGAGACGCTTGCTGAAACACTCGTCGAAGCGATAATGACCGACACTCGAATTATCGTAATCAGGATACGTATTGAAAAACTTGATATTATCAGAGAAGCAAAGGGGGTGGGTGTCGAAATTGAACGTTGGAGGGATAAAAAAGAACAATAGGCAGTTTTTGCTTATAGCTTATGGATTTTTACATCCATCGAAAGCTCTGAGGGTTCGATTATCAAAAGTGCTGAATGTACGGCAATAGAGTGCTAGGTAATAGGAATGCATCAAAATTTATGCACTATAGGTAAAAGTTAATAAAATAGCCCAGCAAATGTTGTAAAACGTAAGATGAAATAAATTTTTATTAAGGTAGAAAAGTTAATAAAATTTTATGCTAAAAGGTTTGAAGAAAATAGGGGTAGGGGTAATAATTCAAACCCTTTAAAAATTCATATTTCAATTTGATATAAGAGCGATGTATTGATTGAATGAGAAAGAGACCCAATTTCCACTTGTCGTAGGTAATAAAGGGGTCATAGTTTGATGTTATTGTATAAAACTAATTGTTGCATAATTAGTTTTATATTAAGACCCTGTGCTATCATTTGAAGTTTTTATATTAACAATCTTTTAAAATCTCGAAAGCTTAACAAAAGAAATTTCTATTGTGCCCTATTAAAGATAGATTAACGTTCATTGATAAATTATCTAATAATAAACGTTTGATTGATAGGCAAAAAATTTATTAATAAACCAATGAAAAACACTTTTTGACTTCTCTGATACGGTTTTGATGAGAGATATTTTAGATATACAGAACGAGCAGAAACATGAGTTGTCTGAATTTTTACCAGAGAAATCAATATTAAATCTTGGGCGTCAAACGTTAAGAGTCGCCGTCATCGTCGACTTTGCTGACTTCAATTTCTGCACCGATAGCCTCGACGTCATCTTCAAGATCGGAAGTGTCCTCAATGACATCGTCGATGGTTTCGTCTTCTGCATCGAGGTCATCTGGATCAATCGTAGCGCTTATTTCTTTGTGTTGACCCAAGGAAGAATTTTCATCATCAAAAGGTCTTCCTCTAGGAAGCTCAATCGGTTGTTCTGTACCACATTTATAACAAACAGGTGGTGTTTTATTTAAATCATAAAAACGTGTGCCGCAGGAGCAACAAATCCGTTTAATTCCTAACTCCACTTTTACCATTGATTAATCCTGTTCCAAATAAAAAATACTGACGACCCATGCCAGTTTATATCAAGTACGTCAAACGTATTATGACATAAATTATATTTTTGCTATTAATTTTATGGTAATTAGTCAAGACATGGGTAATGTTTTTTTAAGAAAGATGCGAAATGGTCAATGCCTCGTTATTAAAACCGTTAACAGTCTCTTTTAACCCTTCTGCATTAAAAGGAGAAATTAGCGTTCCTGGGGATAAGTCCATAAGCCACCGTTCCTTAATGTTTTCTGCACTGGCTAAAGGTCGCTGTCGGGTAAGTGGGTTGCTTGAAGGCGAAGATGTATTAAGAACCACTGTTGCTATGAGAAAATTAGGCGCTAAAATTGAACGTCTCTCAGAAGGGATATGGCTTGTAGAGGGAAAAGGCATTGGAAAATTATCTGAGCCTGATGATGTTTTAGATTTAGGCAATTCTGGAACTTCCGCTCGATTGCTGAGTGGGATTTTATCCTCTCATCCGATGTTTAGTGTTCTAACGGGGGATGAAAGTTTACGAAGTAGGCCGATGTCCAGAGTAATTGTCCCTTTATCTACCAATGGATCGCAGTTTTTTAGTCGCGAAAAAGGACGTTTACCCCTTTCCATTGTTGGCTCTGTACAAACAAAGCCTATCACCTATCGATTGCCAGTTGCTTCCGCACAAGTTAAATCAGCCATTTTATTGTCAGCGCTTAATGCACATGGGGTGACGCATGTGATAGAGCCCATCCCGACCCGAGACCATACTGAAAATATGTTACGGTATTTTGGCTGTGAGGTAACAATTAAAAGTTTAGCAGAAGGCGGGAAAAGAATCGAAATTTGTGGACCTATTGAACTTGAAGCACACGATATTGTTGTGCCAGGCGATCCTTCTTCGGCGGCCTTTATCCTTGTTGCTGCCGCTATATGTAAAGGGTCAGAAGTTTATATTAGACATGTTGGGTTGAATCCATTACGAACCGGCTCTTTTAAAGTTTTACGTGCTATGGGGGCGAACCTTCGCATTCTTAATGAGCGACATGAAGGGGGTGAGATCGTTGGTGATTTGCTCATCCAAGGCAGTGATCTCCACGGTGTTGAGGTAAATGCATCGCTAGCGCCTTCAATGATTGATGAATATCCCATTTTAGCGGTCGCTGCAGCCTATGCTTCGGGCACGACGCGATTTAATGGATTAAAGGAATTACGCGTCAAAGAAAGTGATCGCTTTACCAGTATTGTGGCCATGTTAAAAGCCAATAAAGTAGAGGTGGAAACTGACGGGGACGATATGATTATTTATGGAAATGCTGGTTATGTTAAAGGTGGCGGAGTAGTTGAAACCCATATGGATCACAGATTGGCGATGAGTGCTTCTATTTTAGGGCTTATCGCTAAGGAAAAAATAACCTTGGACGATGTAAGCTTTGTTAAAACAAGTTTTCCTAATTTTTATACGCTTTTAAACCAATTGGGGGCTGGATTTGAATTATGAAGCCTCCATTAACCATAGCGATTGACGGACCTTCTGGGGTGGGTAAAGGGACATTGGCCAAAGCTCTGGCCGAGCGTCTAGCCTTGCCTTATTTAGACACGGGATTATTGTATAGAGCCATAGCCAGAAAAATGTTGGACCTTAAGTTAGATAGTAAGGATAAACGATTAATTTCAATTGCAGAGGATTTGTCTCCAGAGGACTGGAATCGTAATGATTTACGTAGTCCCGAAGTTGATTTTGCGTCTAGTCAAATTGCCACGAATCCACTGATACGAAATGCACTTTTGAATCGACAAAGAAGTTTTGCCAAAGCCAAAGGGGGGGTTTTGGATGGGCGTGATATTGGTACGGTGGTTTTACCCCAAGCGCAGGTTAAACTGTACGTAACGGCTTCACCGAATGTGAGGGCAGAACGACGGTGGTCACAAAATGCTAAGGAAGAAGATATGAGTAAAAAAGAGCAACGTCTAAAAGAGATAAAAAAAGCGTTGCTTGAAAGAGACAGAGTCGATGAAACCCGAGCGGTTGCGCCACTAAAACCTGCGGAAGATGCGTTTATTCTCAATACAGATTTTTTGACTATAGATGAGGTGGTTGCGTTATCTTTAAAGTATATTTTTCAAAAAATGAACACAACCTGATACTAACGAATAATTAAATACGTAATTGACCGATAGTGCATTGATTTATCAAATAAATTAGAATAAAATCCCTGCAATCTTTTTGAAAAAGATTTTCGTTCATTGCTCGAAAAGTCGTCTTTTCGAAGAAGTCGTATTTTGTTTATCAAAACGCGCATATTAAAGTCTGCATAGTAACAAGGTTCGATAGACCTTGAAGATTGTGACTGGAATTACAGGAAACACATGGCTGAAGCCACAACACAAACTTCTCAAGACCATTTTAATGGTGAAGATTTTGCCACCCTTTTAGATGAAGCGCTCGGTAAAGATATTGGTTTCGAAGGATCCGTCGTAACGGGAAAAATCCTTCGTATCGTTGACGATTATGCAATTGTTGATGTGGGTTTAAAAAGTGAGGGACGCGTCCTTCTTAAAGAATTTGGACTCGTATCAAGCAAGCCTGAAATTAAACCGGGCGATATGGTGGAACTTTATATTGAGCGTTACGAAGACCGTGACGGTTCAATCTTGCTGTCAAGAGAAAAAGCAAGAAGAGAAGAAGCTTGGTCGGCACTTGAAAAAGCATTTGAAAGCAATCAACGTATTAACGGTACTATTTTTGGTCGAGTTAAAGGTGGGTTTACCGTCGATTTAGGGGGTGCTATGGCATTTTTACCTGGATCGCAGGTCGATATTCGTCCTGTACGTGATATTAATCCTATGATTGGTGTTGCCCAGCCGTTTCAAATTTTAAAAATGGATCGTGCACGAGGCAATATCGTTGTGTCACGTCGTGCGGTATTAGAAGAAACCCGTGCGGAGCAACGCAGTGAATTAATACAAGGTCTTAAAGAGGGTATGATCCTTGATGGTGTTGTCAAGAATATTACCGATTATGGTGCCTTCGTCGATCTTGGGGGTGTTGATGGTTTGCTGCATGTCACAGACATTGCATGGAAGCGGGTTAACCATCCTTCCGAAGCGTTGCAAATTGGTCAACCTGTACGCGTTCAAGTGATACGTTTTAACTCGGAAACGCATCGTATTTCTTTAGGTATGAAGCAGCTCGAAGCCGATCCTTGGGAAAACGTTACGGTGAAATATCCTTCTGGTGCACGCTATTCAGGTCGTGTTACCAATATTACGGACTACGGCGCTTTTGTTGAATTGGAACCAGGCGTTGAAGGGCTTGTGCACATTTCTGAGATGTCATGGACTAAGAAAAATGTACACCCGGGTAAAATTGTTTCAACTTCTCAAGAAGTGGATGTGGTTGTATTGGATGTTGACAGCTCCAAAAGACGTATATCTCTAGGGTTAAAACAAGTTCAGCCTAATCCTTGGGAACAATTTGCTGAATCCAATAAAGTAGGTTCTGTTATTGAAGGTGAAATTCGTAATATTACTGAATTTGGGTTATTTGTAGGGTTATCGCCAGATATAGACGGTATGGTACATATGTCTGATCTGTCTTGGGACGAATCAGGTGAGGCAGCGATGGCACACTATAAAAAGGGTGATGTTGTTAAAGCAAAAGTTCTTGATGTTGATGTAGAAAAAGAAAGAATTTCTCTAGGGATTAAGCAATTAAAAGAAGATCCTGCGGCCGATTCCCTTTCCAAAGTCAATAAGGGCAATATTGTAACCTGTACGGTAACCGCTATACAGCAGAATGGTATTGAAGTCAGTGTCGATAACGTATTGACAGGGTTTATACGTCGAACTGAATTATCAAGAGATAAAGCTGAACAAAGACCAGAGCGTTTTTCTGTTGGTGAGCGTGTGGATGCCAAAGTGGTTTCTGTTGATCGTGCTGCGCGTAAATTGACTTTGACGATCAAAGGAAGAGAAGTGGAAGAAGACAAACAGGCAATCTCTGATTATGGTTCATCCGATAGTGGTGCCTCTTTGGGTGATATTTTGGGTGCTGCTATTAAAAGAAGAAATGAAAATGAGCCTGGCAACGAAGTAGATTAATTTTTACTTTGCTTTTATTTCAAAAAAAGGCATTGATAATTCAATGCCTTTTTTGATTCTGTGTCAGGATTTGTAAAATTTGGCATATTTAAACATTACACGTATGTTATTTATGATTATATGAAAAAATTTTTATTGCTCTAAATTATCCATAACCAAGAAAAAATCATGACCATTATATACAACACTAATTACATTGAAAATTTTAATTCTTATTTAACTTTAGCTGTTGCTGAGGCTGCGAAAGATCTCTGGGGCGAAGATAATGTAGTGATCGCGACGAACATGAATGTATTGTCTCTCGCTGCAAAAGCAGAGCACGAAGTGCTTTTGTGTATAGATGGTCAACGAACTGATTTTGAACTCATGAGACGGCTTAGACCGTGTTTCAAGACAATGATATTTTGGGCTTTTGAAGATCCTTTTATGTTGGATTTTAATGTCAAAGTCTCTGCAAATTTTGATCATGTTTTTACCAATGATCCCAGTTGTATAGATTCTTATCAAGTGGATGCTTCGTTTTTACCTTTGGCGGCAAGTCCTTCTATACATTTTAGATCCATTAAGCCACAGCCCTCTTTGGATTACGATATTTTTTTTGCAGGTACAATGTGGCCGAATCGTGTGGAAACCCTTAGGCATCTCATTCTCGCTTTTCCTTTCGCGAAATTTAAACTTGTTTGTCCTACGAATGAACATCTACCTCCTTTGCCCAAAGATTTAAATGAGAGGGTTATATCTCGGCCTGTAAATATTGAATCATTTATTGATTTTGCGAATGCAAGTCGCGTCACGGTTACGATGTTTCGTAATTATGCCAGTCATGGAAATGTTGGACAAGCAACGTCCCCTGGGCCAAGATTATACGAGTTGGCATTAGCAGGAACTGCGCAGGTCGTTGAGGTTCCTTCTGAAATGAATGAGCAATTTATTAATACTATTCCTGGTATTACGTCGGTTGTTAATACAGAACAATTAATTGAATCAATCGCACAGCTTCTTGATGATCCAAACATACGTAAAAAAAAGGCATTAACTTCACAAGAAAACGTTCTTAAATTTCACGATTATAAAAGTCGTTTAAAGAAAATCGAAAGCATTACACAAGCTAATTTTAAAAAAGTTAAAACTGAAACTAATGTTCTTACCCAGCAGGAAAATGAAAAAAAATTAACGGTATTATTTGTTACGCATTCAACTGTTCATGAAAACGTTTGGGGTGGAATCGAAGTTTACCAACAAATGTTAACGACATCTTTGAACAAAAAAGTTGAATTTTTTTACTGGCTTCGTAGAAGGGGGGCTTGTACATTAACGAATGCAAACGGCAAAGAAATAGAACGTTTTGATATGCCCGATGTGGGTTGGTTGGATTCAATGAACGATCTTTCCGAAGAAAGTGTCTTTTCGTCCGTTATTGCCCAGTATGGATTTGACATTGTTCATTTTCAACACCTAGGTCATCATACACTCTCTTTACCGATTATTGCAAAAGCTTGCGGTGTTGGCGTAATATTTTCGTTTCATGATTATATGCTTATTTGTTCGCATTATAACCTTTTGAATTACGAACAGCGGTTTTGTCATATTGATAAATACGATATTGGGGCTTGCAATGTATGCCTCAGGATTGCAGAGAAATTAGAACCTGGTGTGCAACAGACACGCAGAGCTTTTATTGCTAAGGTTATAAAACATATTGATGTGGGTTTATTTGGTACAGAATATTCCAGTGCAATAGCAAAACAACTGTATCCAATTTTAGAAACAAAACAAAATTATATATTAGGAATACCCACTCCCGATTCAGCTTTACCCATAACGATGAAAGAATATAAACCTTTAAAAGGGAGAAAATTAAAAATCGCTACGGTGGGTAATTTTATACGATCAAAGGGCGCCGATACGATTTACCAGATTATACAATCGGCTAATCCGAATTTATTTGAATTTCACATCTTTGGATATATGCAGCCAGATTATGAAAATGCGTTTAAGGAAATCAAAAAAGATAATGTAATTATTCATGGTTCTTATAGTTTAGGGGAAGTAGAAGCCTTAAAAGTCGCGGACGTTGCATTGATATTGTCTATTTGGCCTGAAACCTATTGTATTTCGTTATCAGAGGCTTGGCAAAATGGGTTGATACCGATAGTAACCGACGTTGGCGGGTTAGGCGATCGCGTTGATGATGGTGTAAATGGCTTTAAAGTCGAAATAGGTTCCGTGAATACCGTTATTGATCGCTTGGAACTTATTCGTGCTGATGAGCGATTACGGTCGTTGATCATGAGTAATATTGGGCCGAAACTTTGGATTGAAGCAGTTGATTATGCCCAACAATTGTATGATGTCTACGTTAAGATAGCTCCAAAGAAAAAATTTGGATGGTCTGATCTGAAATGGGATGTTGGCCGTTTGGGATTTATTCCTCATGCTTCTTGGAAAGAACAAGCCCCGCCAAGACATATATTGGATGCATCCAATGAAAGCAGATTATCCATTGAGTTGCCTGTTCCTGTTGATAATTGGTCGGCAATACAAGGTGCAAATTATTATATAGACGATATATGTTACCACGTATTAAATGCTAAAAATGAGGTGAAGTTTCTTCCTAAAGATGAATTTCATATTCGAGGTTGGTTTACGTTTGAATCATTCTCTAATGCAGGGACATTGCTTGTTGCATTAATTGCCCAAGATAGTGATCTTATTATTTTTTTAGACTGCCAAAGAGAAAATAGAGAAGATGTTGCTTCTTCTTTTACAAATGCGCCGATTAGAAATGGATTTTCAGGTCAAACTGCATTACGTGGCAAATGGTGTGAAGGAACTTTTCGTATAGGTTTGGTTAATATCGTTAATGGATCGGCTGCATTTCAGTTGACACAGTATGAAATCAAAGTTGCTGAAGGGAAGATTATAAAAGTTTATAATACGTTTCACTCAAATCAAACGATTCTTGATGATTTTAATCGCTTAACCCGAAAAGATGGTTTAATTCGTTCGATAAAATTAAATAATCTTTTCGATAAAAATATTCATGATCAATATTATGGAGAATTAGAATATTGTATTGAAAAATTGTCTGGGTTTATATCGGGTAACGAGACACCTAGTGAAGAAGTTGCCGAAACCAAAAGCATTATTAATATCTCGGGTTGGGCCTACAATCGGAATAACCATCTAGCGGGTCATATGTATGTTGCTTTCGTCAGAGAGGATATGAACGATTGTTTTTTTGCAGCGACGTATCGTTATGTGCGTAAGCAAACAGAAGAAATCTTTAAAAATGCACCTTTAAATAATGGTTTTGAAGTCTCATTAGATTTGAATAAGGGCCTATATAAAAAAATCAAGGGTAACTATTACCTTGTGCTCGTTAATATTATTCGAAAAGAATATAAAATTGTTGGTGTGAATATTGTGTTTAATATTCAAGACAATTTAGTAAAGGAAATTAACGATTGCAATTTGACAGCGGAACTTTTTTTACAAATAGAACAAATGGTTGAGAAAAAACTTAAGCATTAAATTGGTTCCCCTAAAATATTCAATGTGTGGTTAAGTATGTCAGAAAAAAATAAAAATAAAGAAGCAATATGGAGCCAATTTGATGAGCAATGGTATCAAAAATTTTATCCTGAAATTGTAAGTCTTGTAAATGTTATTTATGGGGGAAGTTTTTATTTATTTTACAAGGAAAGGGGATGCAAACTCGGGCATTCACCGAATATATTTTTTGATGAGGAATGGTACCTCAGAACCTATCCAGAAATTGCTGACGCTGTTCGACAAAATAAATTTTCAAGTGGGTTTGATCATTATCGCTCTCAGGGATACGAAACCTATTCCCCACATTGGCTTTTTTCAGAACAAAATTATAGAAAAAAATATAGTTATCGAGTGGACGAGATAGAGCTTTATGTCAACGCTTACGATCATTATTTACAAAAGGGGGTATACGCATTTTTTTCGGAAAATTTTTTTTTCAATCCGATCCTTTATCTTTCACAGCAAAATGACCCTTTAGCAAGGTGCAAAGAAAATTATTTTGCATATTGTCTTTCGTCGTTGCCTGAAGCCAATCGTTTTACTCGACTGTCTTGGTTTTTTGACGAAGAATGGTATTTGGATACTTATCCTGAAGTCAAGATATTGATTGCAACTAAAAAAGTTCGATCTGGGCTTCATCATTATTTGTTTAATGAAACGCCACTGCTCTTTTCTCCCAACAAATTCTTTTCCGAAGAATTTTACATGTCTGAATACCCAGACGTTGCCTCATACATACAAGGAAGCAAAGAATTAAGAAACGGTTACGCGCATTATTTATCGTATGGCCTGCAAGAAGGGAGATTACCTCACAAAGGTTTTGACCTTCAACAATTATCTCAGGGGAGCAATCCCAAAAATCCGCATCATGATGGATTATATGCAAATGATTTTGAATATTGGTTGGCGAGACAATATAGTGAGTTAGCAGAAAACTATGAACAAAGTTATGAGAAATTGTTCAAAGTTGTAGAAGTAGTTCAAGAACATAACGTTGCCTCTTCCATACCATCAAAAAAAAATACGGGTGCATTAACGCCTTGGGTTGATCAGAATGTAGAAAAAAAACCAAAGCAATCCAACAATGCTGTTATGTGTGCATTGGAAAATGAGACGAATACCATTGAAAGCTTAGATTCGTCTAACGTAAATAATGATTCTGATATCAGTTCTACTATCACAATAAGTGAGCCGAGTACTGAGCCAGAGTCCAATACTAAAGCTATGAACCTTCTTGTAGGTAATGAGTCGGTTGCGGTGAACGATAGTCCATCTGCACTGTTTACAAGCAGAACAAATCTCTCATGGAAATATTTTGATGAAGAGTGGTATATAAATCGTTATCAAGATGTGACGTCACAGATGAAGGCTTTGGAACTTGATAGTGTAGAAGAATATTACCGAAGTATCGGAAGTTACAAAGGACATTCTCCAAACCCTTTTTTTGATGAAGAATGGTATTTGCAAACGTATCCTGAAGTTAAATGTTTAGTCGATAATCGCAGTATTCGTTCAGGGTTTGAGCATTATTGTCAAAAGGGGTATCAAACGTTTTCTCCCCATTGGTTATTTTCTGAGGCACTTTACAAACGTCAAAATCCCGCTCTTGATGACCCTGGTTTACAACAAATGGGTTTTTTAAATGGTTATGATCATTATTTAAAAGTGGGGGACGCTATCGGATTAAATGGAAGTTTTTATTTTGATTCTGATTATTTTACTCGTCACTATTACACCCCGATACGCCCAGGTTTTGGGCCTTATGCCTATTATTTGAAATTCTTATTGGGTGAGAAAAATGAGTTGCAAGGTTTGTCATGGTATTTTGACCCGCAATGGTATTTGAAACAATATCCTCAAGTTGAAAATTTTATTGAACAAAAAAAGTTTATTAATCCCGTTCACCATTATTTAACCAATGACACTCCAAAAAAATATTCCCCTTTATACTGGTTTGATGAGGAATTTTATCTTGCAAAATATTTTGATGAAAATTCTTTACCTGCAATGTCTAAAATCTATCGAACTGGTTATAACCATTTTCTGTCGGAAGGTATTTTAAAATTACATAAACCCAAAGATAATGTTGACCTTAAATCCTATTCTGAACGTCCAGAGGTCAGAGAGAGCATTCAAAAAGGGCTTTGTCCTAATGTGTTTTTACATTGGTTGTCTAACCATGCGGATACAAATGAAAAGTTCACTGAGGCTGAAGAACTAAAAAACACAACGAATGAAGAAAAAATAACGAATAAAGAGAATAATACCGCCTCGTCTTCATTCATAAGTCCACAGGTCATGAATGCCCTCTGGTTTGCGTTCGACGAAGAATGGTATCAGCGTAAATATCCTACTGTGCTAACAGAAATGAAAGCGCGTTCATGTAAGAGTTTACAGGAGTATTACGAAAATGTGGGGTGTCTACAGGGATGTTCTCCGAATGCTTTTTTTGATGAAGCTTGGTATTTAAGGCGTTATCCTTCAGTACAAAACATGATCGAAAAAGGCAAATTTAAAACGGGTTTTGAACACTATTGTCGGATAGGTTTTAAAATAAATGATCCCCATTGGCTTTTTTCCAGTAGCCATTATTTGCGATTTAATTCACAGATTATTTGGGAAGTGGATAATTCGACTCAGTTTGCAAATGTGTATGATTACTTTCTCAAAATAGATGATCAAAATCGTAAAACAGGATCACTTTATTTTGATCCTGTGGTCTATGAGCAATCGTGTTTTACCAAAGGAGAAAAAATTGACAACAATTGTCCTTTTCAAAGCTATTTACAAAATCAGCTGATTTGCAATAAGCAAACTGATATTTCTTTGTATTTTGATACGGAATGGTATTTAGAACATTATCCAGAAGTAAAGCAGCAAATTGAAGGAAATGATTTTTCTTGTGCTCTTGAGCATTATTTGAGCAATATTACCCCTATTCAATATAATCCATCCCAATGGTTCTCAGAAGAATTTTATCTCGAACGTTATGCAGACGTTAAAAATTGTATTGTTGAAGGCGGGAGTGGAGTATTCCGTAATGGTTATCACCATTTTCTTAAACACGGTGTGTTTGAATTACGCCAACCAAGTAATGAATTGGATTTGAAAGCCTATTACGATAAAAGTAATTTAAAAGATAAACTTTATTCGAATAAATTTCGTGATGCCTATGCGTATTGGGTTTATACAAATAGAGTAAATGAATGGCTTGAACGACATAGACAACATGCTCATTATCATCCGAGCGATGAAATTCAGCTAGCCCGTGCACATTTTAGAAAAAAAACTCAAAACAGTTTGATACAAAATTTGCGTCATAAAATCAATTTTGCTTATGAAGGCGAGCCTGAAATTAGTGTGGTTATGGTCGCGCATAACCAACTTACCTTGACGTTATTCGCATTGCACTCCCTACGTTCTAATTTTACTGGTAAGATACAGTTGCTTTTAGGAGACAATCATTCCATAGATGGTACACAACATTGTGAGGCGTTTCTTGTTGGTGCTGAGGTTGTGCATTTTCCGTATAATTACGGTTTTGGAAGGGCCTGTAATGAATTAATTTCTAACGTAAAAGCTCCCATAACTGTTTTTTTAAATAATGATATTCGACTTTATCCCGATGCATTACCCATTTTGTGCAATCATCTTGTTTCAGACCCTTCTATTGGTGCCGTAGGTGGTAAGATTATTCATACCGATGGATTGCTTCAGGAAGCAGGTTCATTGATTTGGCGCGATGGTTCTACGTTAGGCTATTTGAGGGGTAAGGATCCTAATGTGCCTGAAGCCAATTTTATTCGAGAAGTGGATTATTGTTCAGCAGCTATGCTTGCTATAAAGACACCATTGCTAACACAGTTAAAAGGATTTTCCCCTAATTATTTTCCAGCATATTTCGAAGATGTAGATTTATGCGTGAGGATCATTAAAGCTGGTTACAAAATTATTTATCATCCTGATGCTATGGTTGAGCATTTAGAGTATGCATCCAGCAACCCCATAGTATCGGATGGACTAACCCTACGACATCGTCATCAATTTATTAAAGATCACATTGAATTTTTAAAGTACCAATATCCGTACCACGCTGATAATATATCTTTTGCTCGGCAACGTTTAGGCAAAACTAAAAAAATATTATTTATTGAAGATCGAATTCCTATTGGGAGGTTAGGGTCAGGTTTTGTACGTTCTTACGATATTATCTTAAAAATGGTAGAGTTGGGATATTTTGTAACAATATTTCCTATTAATTTTCATTCAAATTCTCTTGAATTTTATCAAAATTATCCAGCGACAATAGAAATTTTGTATGACCGCACGATTGAAGACATGGGTGCATTTTTTCATGAGCGTGCTGGTTTTTACGATGTAATATGGATTGGTCGAACGCATAATTTAGCTCGAATGTTCCCTATGATTGAAAAAGCAAACCGATTTTTGCCTCTGAATAGGATTATCCTCGATACCGAGGCCGTTGCTGCCCCACGTACGCATCAGCGTGCAGAAGTATTAAAAATTGATTTGGATGAAAGTTTTGATAAAACCTTAGAAATTGAATTGACTTATGCGCGTTATTGCCAAACGATTATTGCGGTAAACCCTCTCGATGCCCATTACATAGAAAAGCTTGGGTTTAATGATGTTCAAGTGTTGGGACATTGCATGGAGACGAGATGTCCTTCTAAATCTTGGCAAGAACGACAAAATATTCTCTTTGTTGGAGCCTTGCACGATGAATTATCGCCAAATTTTGATAGTTTAACTTGGTTTATTAAAGAAGTTTTCCCTCTATTAATGGATCACTTCAAAGGCGATATTGAATTAACGGTTGCCGGATATGTGCATCCTTCTGTCAATTTGTTAAAGTTGGCGCTATACCCACAAATTAAATTTTTAGGGTCAATTGAAAATTTAGAACCTCTTTTTAATACGCATAAAGTATTTGTCGCGCCAACTCGTTTTGCTGGTGGTATACCTTATAAAGTCCAAGAAGCGGCTTCTTACGGATTGCCTATTGTGGCCAGTGAGATTCTTGTTCAACAATTAGAGTGGAAGGATGAAGATGATATTCTTTCTGCACCAATTTCCACCCCGGATTTTTTTGCTTCTCAAATTGTGAAACTTTATCAAGACGAAACCTTATGGAACAAAATTCAACACAATGCATTATTGCGCATAAAAAATGATTGCAACACACTTCAATTTCGTGAAAAATTACGAACGATTTTAAATAATGTTATTTCATCTGATGTATTGTAGGTAAAATTATGGTGCTGAAAACCAAAAATAAAGTTAAATCGAACGGATCGACAAACAAAGATACCGGCTTGGATGTTCAACCTATTTCAAAAATGAAAGGGTCGGTTATTGTTTGCAGTGGAGGACGTTATGAATCGCAAGCAAATTCCCAAATATCCAGTGCAATAATATCCGGCTGGGAAAGTTGGTTTGGTGAAGGCAATGTAATTTCTATCTCTACCGTAGAAGCCGCTGCAGCCATTAAATACATAAAACCTAAAATTGTATTTTCAATTGGTTCTTATTTGCCAGAAAGTACTTATTTTGGTGAAGTGTGTCAGGTGGCAAAAAAAGAAGGAGCGGTGAGCGTTTTTTGGGCGACGGAGGATCCGTATGAACTTGATGCGAACTATCGGGTAACGGATGATTTTGATGTTATATTTACCTGTGACAAATGGGCTGCTCATTTTTACGATCATCCTCATGTTTCCTTTTTGCCCTTAGCAGCTTGTGAAAAACAACATTATAAGCCTATTGACGAAGCTATTACGAAAACCATTGACGTTCTGTTTTGCGGCGTCGCCTTTGGTTGTAGAAAAGACGTTATGAGGAACATACGACCTTCACTAGCGAATTTAAATATTAAAATTATTGGCCCAGGATGGGGTGAATTTGGCATTGGGTTTTCAGACGCAAGAATTGAAAAAGACCAACTCATTGAACTCTATCAACGATCAAAAATTGTGCTTAATTTAGGACGTAGTTTACATTTTGAAAATAAATTTTTCAAAGTCATTCCTTCAAATCCTGGACCGCGAACGTTTGAGGCAGCCGCAGCAGGCGCGATGCAGTTTTATCATGAGGAGAATTATGCTATACACGACTATTATAATCGAGAAGAAATGGCTGTCTTTTCCACAAATTACGATTTTTCTTCTTTATTACAAAGATATTTGAACGATCCTTCATTAATAATTTCGACGGCAAAAAAAGCGCAGCAAAGGACTTTGCGCGATCATACCTATACTAAACGAATTGAAACCGTTATTCGAAGCTTAAAAGAAAAAGGCTACCTAGCTGAACAATAGATAAATTTGATATTATTTAAGTGTTTTTTATTATTTTTTTCATATTAAAAGATACCTCGTTTTAAGGCTTCTTATTTTGTTTTTGAGAGTGTATAGAAAAAGCATATAGTATTTAAAATTGTTTTTAGTTTCCATAGGCCAAGCATTTTTTAAATGTTGAAGAACTTAATAATTTTATCTTCTCGAATAATGAAGTTGAAAATTGTGGGATAGCTTCTATCTGGAAAAATATAAATTTGTTTAGTCGTTAAAAATTCATTTTTATAAACAAATTTGAATTATGTGGAATATTGGGTGTCTATTAACAGGTAAATACGTAAGTTACAATTTTACTGTAAGTTAAATTAAGAAATGGTTGATTGCCGTATGCCTACGTAAAATTTATACATATTTTATTAATATCTGTGCTTTTACACCAAGCAATATACGGTAAATACAATGTATTTTAGTATACTATGTATGCACGTTTAGACAGCGCTTAATATAAAAATTATCTATTAATGTTTTTTAGGAAAGTTTAAGATATGATTTTCAGTGTTGCGTATGAAACAAAAGAAAATTATAGAGCACGGCGTTGATCAAACCTATGTGTAGTATAAACATTTAACTTAAGTTTTATTATCAAAACGCAGGGAAAAATTTATTTGAATAATTAAATATATTTCAATTTTTTACAAAAAAAAATTATGGAAGAACAACGTGGATGGTAAAAAACGCTTACGTAGCGTTCAAAAGCAGTAACATGAGAAACTAGCCAAGCAGATGTTGGAAATTTGTTATAATTTAAAAGTAAACGTTACATTCATTTAAAAAAAATCTTTGAAATAATTTATAG
>NZ_CAWUGZ010000020.1:0-17864 GCF_963921845.1 Commensalibacter sp. Nvir
TATTCTACGTTTTTGATTTATGCTCATTTATTGGTTTAAATATAAGACCACTTCTACATATCAAAAGTTTTAAGAGTTACTTTGATAAATGAATTTTCGCTAAGGTTGAAAAAATTATTGTTGTGTTTAGATAAAAGGAAAACTGCACAGATGGTGAAAATATGTGTTGTCAAAGTGGATTTTTAAAAAATTGATCCCTACGTATAACTTACAGTTAGTTATAAAGAAATTTGAAGAATAATATACAGTTTAATTGATTAAAAAAAATCATAGGTATTCGCAGCTATAAAAAGATTTATGCAGGTTAGTGTTTGTTTACCAACCCCATTATCTTATTTCAAGCTTATTGGTTTTAAGATTTACAAAGATAAAGAAATGACTTTGATAAGGATGAATATAATACGAAAGTGGAAGCAATTTAATGCCGACTCACGCTGAAAGAAGAATAAGTTCACATACTTCCGAGCAAATGTTTGATTTGGTTGCTAATGTAGAATGTTATCCTGAATTTTTACCCTGGTGTATAGGTGCGGATATACGTTATCGTGATAACGATTTACTTTTAGCGGATCTTAAAATTGGATTTGGACCGTTTGTTGAAACGTTCGGTAGCAAAGTTCAACTTTACAAACCTGAAAAAATTATTGTTACTTATGATCGAGGACCGTTAAAATATTTGAGTAATCAATGGAAATTTATTCCACAAGAGCAAGGATGTCTGATTGATTTCTTTGTTGATTTTGAATTTAGATCAAAATTGATGCAAGCTGCTATGGGATTGGTTTTTAGTGAGGCAGTGAAAAAAATGGTTAGTGCTTTTGAAAAAAGAGCAGATATTTGTTATAAAATTTAATATTGATAAATTAGTAACATTTGTGACTTTATATACACTTTTATAAACATTAAGCGTATAATAATTTACATACGCTTTAAGAGTATGCTACTGTTTTTATTGAAATAAATGTTTATTGAGTAACTTCGACCAAATAAATCAATTTATGATAAATATTGGAGAGTTGACCATGAATTCTGTTTCCAAAATATCCTTACTTGTTGCAGCTTTGGCTTTTGCTGTTCCAACAATGACTTATTCAGCTATGGCGAATAATCATAATAGCGGTCATCGATATTATAAAGGACATCGTCACAATAAAAGAATGAGTAGAAACCACTCTTATAATGATAGAGCTTCAGGATCACAAGAAACTGCAGATCTGAATGCACGTAGCTTACAAGAAATACAATCACAAAAAAATAATACGGTTGCAGTTGTTCCTAACAATGTCGCTGTTACTCGAGAGCCACCTGCAGTTACTGTGGTTCCTCAACAGACAGTACCTGGAACAGGAAACACAATGGCTCCTTTATCCGCCCCTGCAGGTAGTGTTAACCCAAATAACATGCCACCTGTTCAATACTAACCGCATTTATTTTTTTAAAAGAGAATATTTATGAACCTTCATTTTATAAATGAAGGTTTTTTTATCCATAAAATTATAGTGCGCAACTCATCAGCAAAACATTTCAAAGATTTAATAGGGATAATAAAAAAAATTGATTAAGCTATGTATGGATCAGTTGATAATTTCTTTTGCTAGTTTTAGACCTTCAAGTACCGTTTGTAATCGAATGATTTTTCTGTTTCCTGAAAAGTTAAAAGTATTCGTTTTAAATTGAGCAGTTTTTTTACAATAGACGGCTAGCCATACCAATCCTACGGGCTTAGTATAGGTTCCACCACTGGGGCCAGCAATACCGGTGGCAGCTATAGCGAGGTTAGCGGCATAGGCTTTTTTTAAAGCTCCTCTAGCCATTTCTATGGCTGTTTCCTGGCTTACCGCTCCATACTGCAAAAGAGTGGCTGCGGAGACATTTAAGACATGGTTTTTCATTTCATTAGAATAGGTAATGAATCCACCTTCCAAAAAATTAGAAGCTCCGCTGACATTGATTAAATAACCTGCAAGCAAACCGCCAGTACAGCTTTCTGCTGTAACCAGTCTTATTTTTTTTTCAATACAAGCGTTTGCAAGTTCCAAACATTTTATATCAATTAACTGGGTTAAATGATGCAAATCCATACTGACTTTTCCCTTTATAAAAAATTACAGGTGAAAAAACTATGGCTTATATTAAAAATTACCGAAATATGCGGGTTTGATAAATCATAGTATTTTCAATAACTCTTTGCACATAATTTCTGGTTTCCGGATAGGGAATGAATTCTATCCAGTCAATAATGGTGTTTTGGTCATCAGTATATTGTGTCAACCATTGTTTAATACGACGCGGACCAGCGTTATAAGCAGCGAGTGTATAGGGAACAGAGCCATTAAATTGTTTCATTAGCTTTACTAGATACGCTGATCCTAAAGTTATATTATTTTCTGGAATTATTAAATTATTAGGATTGGCCATTTTGGGGGGCAAACCCAATTCTTTAGCCATTTGCTTAGCCGTTGAAGGCAAGAGCTGCATCAGTCCATAGGCATTAGAGGCACTTACAATGTCGGGATTAAAGCCGCTTTCCTGTCTTATTACGCCTAATTGAAGACCTATCGGTAGTTTTGGATTTCTAGGTTTGTAAGGCTCTGGCCAGCCATTTTTGTATAAAACTTTTCCTTGTTGCGCAGCGTTTTGGGATAAATATACCGCATCTTCTGGCAGTCCTAATTCGTTAGCATAAGCTGCCGTCATTGCTTGGTTAAGAATAGACTGTTTTTTGTGGTTAACCAATAAAAAAGGTCTGGCATGTCTGTAATCTCCTTGCTTTACTAAAATATCAGCTATTTGAAATAACTCTTTGTTTTTAAACTTTTCGTATGTCGAAAAAGACCAGCGTGGTTCAGATATCTTACTCAGATAATGCGGTAATAACGTAACCAGTAAACTGGGTTCAAAGACGACATGTTCAGGTGAAACGTCATGTATCTGAGCAATGGAGAGTTGACCATAAAATGTTGTTGGATAGTACGAAGCCTTTTCCCATGCATTTTGAGCTTGATGCTGGTCTTGAGATTTTAAAGCTTCGCCCAACCAATAATACCCTTTGCTTATGGTATATATTGAGCGTGATGCCGTTAAGCTTTGAAAATAAGATATTGAATTTGAAGGAATGTTTAATTTTTTTAAGTTAATCCAACCCGAAAGAAAATTTGCTTCATTTGAACAAATGTCCGAGCTACAAAACTCTGGGGTTGAAAGTTCAAGTGCTCTCCTAAAATGGCCCTTATACAAAAGGTCTCTGATGTAATTGCTTCGAGCAAACCAAAATCTTTTTTGTGCTGATTTTTTTTCTGCTAACAATCCTTTTTCGATCCAATAACGATAGGTTTGTTCTGGCAAGTTGTTTTGCGTTAACCATATCAGGTTAGCGTAAATTAACGAAGCATCATTGAGTTGTTCTTGGGTTAGTTTTGATAAATCGACTTGTTTATCGTTTTTTCTTAATGCCAAAATGGCCCGGGCTAAAACTTGATCTTTAAGGTTTAACAAATCGATTTGTTGTGTAGCTGAGGTTAATGCATTACGCGATTCCAGGTATTGGAACCGTTGCCAATGTTCTTGCGTTGTAATGTATTTAGAAAATAATGCCAAAAACAACTGTTGTTGTTGTTCGCTTAAAATTGATTTAACCCAATATTTTCGTGCATTTGAAACGAGATGCGGGGTAAATATAGAATGTTGCCCACAAAAAATAAGTGCATCGTATTGATCTAAAGATAGTGTGTTGCATAAATGAAATATTTTTGAGTCAGAAGTTTCGTTTAGTAACGCTTCTTGTAAGCGTTTAAAAAGAACTTGTTGATTTGGCCAATCTGGATTTTCTTTAAGAAATTTAATGTAAGGTGCTGTTGATTGCTCTTCTGGTTGCAAAAGATATAGGTATTGATTAATTTTTTCTTGTAACTTACTCTTTTTTTCGTTGGTTGGGCTACTTGAAAAAGCAGAATGAGCTTGAAAATTAGGCGCTAAATTTTCAAGAAGTTTTGAATTTTCTTTATTATAGTCCTGTCCATAAATAGGGGGAAAAAAAGCACTGCAAAGGACAACAATTAAATATATTGCTTGAAGATAATCCTGACGGTTTGACTTCATTATTTTTATCCTGTTGCTAAATACCGGTGTACAATAAAAACGGGCACGTTTAATAATAGTAGAGTTATCTTAAAGAAATCATTTTGCATGCAATCTTTAATAGAAAGTATAACAAATAAGAAAAAGAATGCTTAGAGTTTAAGTAAATAACTTTAATTCAAATATGCTTAACTCTTAGTGAAATTAAAAAAATCTATGGTATAAGCGCCTTTTAGGCTGTCCGAATTAAGAAAGGAAAATAGGATGATTCCTCGTTACAGTCGTCCAGAAATGACCTCTATTTGGTCTTCGACCAACCGGTATCGCATATGGTTTGAAATTGAAACGCTAGCGTGTGAAGCTATGGCTGAATATGGTTATATTCCTAAAGAGTCAGCGCAAGCAATACGACAAAAAGGTTCGCAAGCAATGTCAACCTTTAATAATCATGATGTGCAGGCTATAGATGAAATTGAATTGAAAGTGCGTCATGATGTTATTGCGTTTTTAACGTGGTTAGCAGAAAAAATTGGTGAAGACAGCCGTTTTGTTCATTTGGGGATGACCTCTTCCGATGTACTAGATACATGTTTATCGGTGCAGCTGGTTCAAGCGTGCGATATTTTGCTTGAAGATTTGGATAAAGTTCTTAATGCCATTAAAAAACAAGCTTTTCAGCATAAATATACACTTACAATTGGTAGAAGCCATGGTATTCATGCTGAACCTACCACTTTTGGGCTTAAAATGGCTGGGTATTACGCGGAATTTTCACGTAATAAAGACAGGCTATTGCAAGCAAGAAAAGAGGTTGCTACGTGTACTATTTCAGGGGCCGTTGGAACCTATGCACATATCGATCCAAAAATAGAGTCTTATGTCTCTTCCCGTTTATGTTTAACCCCAGAGCCTGTTTCAACCCAAATTATTCCTAGAGACAGACACGCAGTATTTTTTGCGACGTTAGGTGTTATTGCCAGTTCGATGGAACGGTTATCCATAGAAATTAGACATTTACAACGTTCTGAAGTGCGTGAGGTTGAAGAGTATTTTCATCCTGATCAAAAAGGATCGTCAGCCATGCCCCATAAGCGCAATCCTGTATTGACCGAAAATTTGACTGGGCTGGCTAGGATAGTTCGTTCTCATGTTATTCCAGCGCTTGAAAATGTGGCTTTATGGCACGAACGGGATATTAGTCATTCTTCTGTTGAAAGAATGATTTGTCCTGATGGTACAATCACTTTAGATTTTGCGTTAAATCGATTGGCGAGTGTAGTTGATAATCTTGTTGTTTATCCTGAAAGAATGAAGATAAATTTGGACAGTTTGGGTGGTGTGGTTCATTCAGGGGAAGTATTGCTTACGCTTGCAAAAGCTGGGCTTACTCGTGAACAAGCTTATAAAATCGTACAACGCTCTGCGATGGAAACGTGGACAAAACTCGATACAGTGGAAGGCAAGTCATTTAGAGAAAATTTGCTGAATGATCCTGAAATTATGGGAATAATAGATACCACTATTATAGATAAAGCTTTAGAACATTCCATCCATATCGATAAGGTTGATTATATTTTCAAAAACGTATTTGGAAATATATAGTATTTATATTGAATTCGAAATTGCAAATAACTTGTATTAGATTTTTTTTTATCAATATTATAGATTAAATATTAATCCAATCAAGTGCCAATACTTACTATCTATTATTAACTCCTAGTGTTAAATCAAATTGAAAATTACGCAAATGAATCGTCGTCGACAAATCTATGAAGGAAAAGCTAAAATTTTGTATGAAGGTCCTGAGCCAGGTACTATTGTACAATATTTTAAAGATGATGCTACGGCCGGAAACGGTGCCAAAAAAGGAACAATTATTGGCAAAGGGGTAATGAATAACCGTATTAGCGAATATCTAATGATGAAAATAGCTAATATTGGTATTCCCACACATTTTTTGCGTCGGTTGAATATGCGAGAGCAGCTGGTTAAAGCTGTAGAAATCATACCCCTTGAAATTGTCGTTAGAAATGTTGCCGCTGGAAGTATTGTTAAGCGTTTAGGGCTGCAAGAGGGAACACGTTTACCAAGACCTCTGGTTGAATATTATCTTAAAAATGATGAACTCAACGATCCTTTAGTGCTTGAAGATTACATAACTGCCTTTAATTGGGCAACGGTAAATGAAATGGATGAAATTGTTAGTTATGCGTTGAGGATAAATGATTTTCTTACGGGTCTATTTTTGGGTATTGGTATACAGCTTATAGATTTCAAACTTGAATTTGGCCGATTTTGGAAAGATGAGGATATCCAAATAATTTTAGCCGACGAAATATCCCCCGATAATTGTCGTTTTTGGGATATTGAAAGTGGAGAAAAACTGGACAAAGATCGCTTTAGACGGGATTTAGGTAAAGTAGAAGAGGCATATCAAGAAATAGCAAGGCGGCTAAAAATTTTACCTGAAGCCAATATCGAAGTATTAAAAAATAAAGAGGGGGTAGAGAGCATTTAATGAAAGTACGTTTGGTCATCATGCTAAAACAAGGTGTACTTGATCCTCAGGGTAAGGCAATTCATAATGCCTTGCATAATTTGTCTTTTGACGAGGTTAATGAAGTAAGAGTAGGGCGTGTCATCGATTTACAATTGCAAGCATCTTCACCCGAGCAAGCCAAAGAAAAGGCCATAAAAATGGGCACGGAATTATTGGCAAATGGCGTTATTGAAGATTTTGAAGTCGAGGTGTTATCATGAAATTAAGAACATTAATACTAGCGAGTTTGTGTTTATCCGTTTTAAGCTATGGGCCTCAAGTTTTTGCTCAAAGGGTAACCCCCTTAAAAGCGATAAATTTCCTCAAAATATGTAAAAACAATAAAAGCCTAGCGATGTGTGACGCTTATATCAGTGGCATAGCCGATTCAGTTGCGTATGCTAAGATCTTTGCAAAAAATCAAAACGATACGCAGGCTCCTGTTGGATTTTGCATTGTGCCTTCGACAAAAGGGCGTGAAATGAGACAGAAAGTTATAGCTTGGATGGAAAACCATTCCGACAAATTGGGGCAACCGGCTGGAGAAGTTGTTTTTACTGCGCTTCATGAGGCATACCCATGTAAAATGACAATGGGCGAGAATAGATAATGAAGATTGGAATCGTTATCTTTCCAGGGATTAATCGAGAGCGAGATATGGCCATTGCTTTTGAACGTGTGGTGGGTGTATCGCCAGCGATGATATGGCATGGTGAGACGTCGTTGCCAAAACTTGATATGGTTGTTTTGCCTGGCGGTTTTAGTTATGGAGATTATTTACGTTGTGGGGCCATGGCTGCACATTCACCCATTATGAAGGAAATACGTTCTTTCGCTTTGAAAGGTGGATATGTACTAGGAGTCTGTAATGGATTCCAAATTTTGACAGAAGCAAGATTGTTGCCGGGGGCGCTTTTACCTAACGCGAGCTTAAGATTTATTTCAAAAGATTGTTACCTTAGAGTGGAACGCGACGATACCATTTATACGAAAGCGTGGGAAAAAGATAGCGTTTTTAAAACTGCTGTCGCACACGGGGATGGAAATTATTTTACCGATGCTAAAACATTAGAAAAAATTGAAGGGGAAGGACAAATACTGTTTAGGTATAGTGCGTCAACAGGTTTGGTTGACTCAAATGATACCATATTAAATCCCAATGGAAGTCTAAATTCAATAGCTGGTATTGTAGATCCAACAGGTCGATTATGTGGGATGATGCCTCATCCTGAGAATATGGTTGACCCTTTAGTAGGTGGGGAGGAGGGAAAACCTCTTTTTCAGAGTATTTTGGAGACTTTAACTTCATGAGTAATGTAAAGCAGCTTGTTGTTAATGAGGCATTAGCAAAAGAGTTTGGACTTTCTGAGGAAGAATACGTCAAAGTTTTAGAAATTATGGGGCGTAAACCAAGCTTAACGGAGCTGGGTATATTTTCTGTCATGTGGTCAGAACATTGTTCTTATAAATCTTCTCGAGCATGGTTGCGTGAACTTCCTACCAAAGCACCCTGGGTTATACATGGACCAGGCGAAAACGCAGGGGTAGTAGATATTGGGGAAGGGTTGGCCGCTATATTTAAGATGGAGAGTCATAATCATCCTTCTTTTATTGAACCTTATCAAGGGGCAGCAACAGGGGTTGGAGGAATTCTAAGAGATGTATTTACAATGGGTGCACGGCCTGTTGCTAATTTAAATGCTTTAAGATTTGGTGATCCTTTGAATCCCGTTACCAAACATATTGTCGATGGTGTTGTTCGAGGCATAGGAGGATATGGAAATTGTGTTGGTGTTCCTACAGTTGGTGGCGAAGTTAATTTTCATAAACGTTACAATGGGAATCCCTTAGTAAATGCTATGACCGTAGGAGTGGCACGTAAAGATCGTATTTTTCTTTCCGCAGCGGCGGGGGTTGGCAACCCTGTTATTTATGTCGGTTCGAAAACGGGCCGTGATGGCATACATGGTGCGACGATGGCCTCTGCTGAATTTGGAGAAGATGCAGCGTCAAAAAGACCTACGGTTCAAGTGGGTGATCCTTTTGTTGAAAAATTGCTTATTGAAGCTTGTTTAGAGCTTATGGCTACGGATGCCATTATCGCTATTCAAGATATGGGTGCTGCTGGGTTGACGTCTTCAGCGGTAGAGATGGCTGGAAAAGGTGGCGTTGGGATTGAGCTCAATCTTGATCATGTTCCTCAGAGAGAGGAAGGAATGACGGCGTACGAAATGATGCTTTCGGAAAGTCAGGAACGTATGCTGATGGTCCTTCGGCCTGATCGTACAGAATTAGCAAAAACAATATTTGATAAATGGGAACTGGATTTTGCTGTTATTGGTACGCTTACGAATGATGGTTGCATTGTGGTTCGTCATAAGCAACAAACTGAAGCATGTATTCCTTTAAAGCCACTTGCAGATGAAGCACCTTTATATAAAAGACCTACAGCACTTTTGCCAAAACCAAAACCATTGGGAAAACTTGAAGTAAGAGAGAGCATTGAAGCTTCTTTAATCCAATTATTAGCATGTCCTGATCTTGCTTCTCGTTCTTGGATATGGGATCAATACGACAGTAACATAGGCGGCCAAACGGTTTTTCGACCAGGAAAAGCTGATTCAGCTTTAATACGTGTTGATGGGACTAAACGAGGGTTGGCATTAACGACTGATTGTACACCAAGATATTGCGCAGCCGATGCCTATCAAGGAGGAGCTCAAGCTGTAGCTGAAGCATGGAGAAACATAACCGCAACAGGGGCTAAACCTCTCGCCATTACCGATAATTTGAATTTTGGGAATCCAGAAAAACCTGAAGTTATGGGACAAATGGTTGCTGCCATTGAAGGAATGAGAGATGCTTGCATAGCTTTGGATTTTCCCGTCGTCAGTGGTAACGTGTCTTTGTACAATGAAACCAAAGATTCTACAGGAGAAAATATATCCGTTTTGCCTTCACCCGTTATCGGGGGATTGGGTGTAATAGATAATATTGCTGAAGCTATTGGTAATGCAATGTTAGAGGACTGCGATATTGTTTTGATTGGAAAAACGGAGGGAGAATTAGGACAATCTTTGTGGTTAAGAGAAATTGGTAAATTAGAAGCCGGTTCACCGCCCAAAGTTAATTTACAAAATGAACGTAAAAATGGTGATTTTGTTCGCGAGCTCATTTCAAATGGCGATATTAAGGCGTGTCACGATGTATCGGACGGAGGCATATTGGTTTCTTTAGCAGAAATGGCAATGATTGGCGATGTAGGTTGTACTTTAGAAACTCCTGAAAGTGGTATGAGGCCCGAGGCTTATTGGTTTGGAGAAGATCAGGCTCGGTATATTGTTTTATCGTCAAACGGGGAAGATATATTAAAACGTGCCCAAGAAAAGGGAATATCTGCGAGATTTTTAGGTTATACAGGTGGAAAAAATTTAGTTTTACCTTCAGGCGCCGCTATAACGTTAGCTAGAATGAAAATGGCATCAGAAAGTTTTTTCCAAAAATTAATGAAGGATAAATAAGTGAATATTCCTCAAATTGAAGAACGATTGCAGTCCTCATTTCCAACCGCTGTAATTAAAGTAGGGGCGTTAAAGGACGACGGTCGACATTTTTATTGTAAAATTGCAGCCAAAGAGTTCGTAGGTCTTAGTAAACTTCAACAACATCAATTGGTTTACAAGGTCTTGTGGGATTATATGAAAGATGATCTTCACGCTCTGGCATTGCAAACTGAAGAATTAAATTAAAATTATTAATGGATAATAACATGAGCTATTCTGAATCTGAACTCAAAACGTTAACGCACTCGAATCCTGTTGTTTTATTTTTGAAGGGGACGTCTGACTTTCCCAGCTGTGGGTTCTCGGCTAAGGTGGTCCATATACTTGCGGATTTGGGCGTTGCTTATAAAGATATTAATGTGCTCGAAGATAATGAGCTGCGTGAAAAAATGAAGGATTTTTCGCAGTGGCCAACGTTTCCTCAATTATATATTAAAGGAGAATTAATTGGTGGATGTGATATTGTAAGAGAACTATACAATTCGGGTGAACTTTCTAAATTATTAAAATCTAAAGGTATTGATTGTAAATAGTGTACCCTCAGGGTCACAACAATTAAAAATCTTCTTTTATTTTTAATTTGTGAACCTGACTATGTTAAGTTTATGTAGCGTTGAGAACATAGATAAGTAGAGAAACATGATTAAACATCTTAAAAAGATCATATTTGGAGTTTTAAGTGCCTTTGCTTTGGTGTTTTTTCACCCTCACTCTGCAAAAGCGCAACATATTGTTACAGAAGCAGAGGCAGGTAGATTAACGTTGGCTTCTTTAACGGCACCTCCAGTGGTTAGGCATCACGTACGATCAAACATAAGAACGTATCGTTCAAATTATGCTGTTCGAACAGTTTCCTATAGAATTGGTAGAAGAAGGCAGACGCAAAAGTTATTTAGAATTGCTTCTTATCGCACGATAAGAGGGAGCAAAATGCCTATTAAAACTGCGGTCTATCGCATCAACTCTCGAAGGAAAATTTTGAAGCATCGTAGACGTAGCTAGTTTTAAACCATTGTAATGTTTTTTATATGCTCAATCTGGTTTTTCAGGTTGATCGCTATGACATTAAACCTTATTTTATCGAATTTTTTAACGTTGTAGGTAGCAATAAAAAATTCTGCTGCCTCTATTAGTCGTTTTTTTTGTCTATGATTAAGTGAGTGTAAAGCATCATCTATATTGCGCCTAACTTTAACTTCAACAAATATTAGCCATTCTTCTTTGAAAATTATTAAATCAATTTCTCCAGCTGGACATTGAAACCGTCTTTGTAATATATCCCAACCTTCTTTTTTGAAATAGGTTGCAGCTAAATTTTCTGCTCTAATGCCCCGATGGTAAGCAATTTTTCCTTGAATTTGTTTATTTTTGAGAAAATTTGACATTTGAAAGGCTTATTTTTGTTAAATAGGAAATTATGAGTTAACACAAAATTGCCCCAAAGTTTAAAGCAGAGGTGATTATAAAGAAAGATTGATTTATGCGAGCTTTTTATACGTATCTTTTTTTTCAAGAGTTGAAAGAAGATTGGCTGTTCGCAATTATTAGACTCATTTTACTACTCGGTGTCACATATCACGTCCTTAAACATGTTCGAGATACTCGTGCAGCAATTGGTTGGATAGGGTTTTCTTGGATTATGCCTATTACGGGATTTATTCTGTATGCTATGTTTGGCATAAATCGAGTCGTGAGACGTGCCCAGAAATTAGTCAGTGACAGACCTAGGCACAATAAACTCTTCGATGATTTAACTCAATTTTATATTAAGGGCCATTTTTATCCTTTGGCTAAAGTGGTAGAAGGATTTACGCAAAGGCCGTTATTAATTGGAAATAAAGTCACAATTTTTTACAATGGCGATCAAACGTACCCAGAAATGCTTGCTGAGATTAATTGCGCACAGACATGTGTTTTTCTGAGTTCATATATTTTAAAAAATGATGGAATTGGCCGACAGTTTGCTGATGCTCTGATAAAGGCACAAGAAAGAGGGGCTGTAGTTAGAGTTTTAGTTGATGGTATCGGTAGTGGTTATTTTTATTGTCCCATTGCCCGATATCTAAAAAAAAATAATGTCAAAATCGATCGCTTTATGCATTCGTTTTGGCCGTGGAGAATGCCATTTATTAATTTGAGAACCCATAAAAAAATCCTTGTTGTTGATGGGAAAGTTGGTTTTATAGGTGGATTAAACATAGCTGATGACAATATAGTTGCATGCAATCCTAAATTTCCTGTTTCTGATACACATTTCAAAGTGGAAGGTGCAATCGTTCTCGAGTTGACAGAGGTATTTCTTCAAGATTGGTTTTTTATTACTTCTGAAGATTTGAATAAAAAAAAGTTTTTTCCACACACTAATGTTGCAGGCAACATGTTATGTCGAGTTGTTACGGCAGGGCCCGATTCCGATATGGAAAAGATTAAATATACGATGATGCAAGCCATTAGTTTGGCTCGAAAATCTGTTCGGATTATGACTCCTTATTTTTTACCTGATGATCGTTTTTTATCCGTATTAAGTTTAGCAGCGATAAGAGGAGTGACAGTTGAAATTATAACCCCAAAAAGAAGTAACCAAAGACTAGTAGATTGGGCAAGAAATAAAAATAATGTTTTTCCCATAAGAGATGGATGCAGGATATGGTTAGAACGCCCTCCCTTTAATCACTCAAAACTGTTAGTAATTGATCGTATTTGGTCTTTTGTAGGAAGTTCAAATATAGATATGCGTAGCTTAAGGCTTAATTTTGAAATTAATATGGAGATTTATCATAAGGAGTTTGCCGAAGATTTAGATGATTTTATTTGTGCTCATCGTCATCAAGAATTAACACTTGAAGATTTGGAAAAACGAAATTTTTTTAAGAAATTAAGGGATTCGACTATTAGGCTACTGTTACCTTATCTATGAATCTTTGATCTTTAGGGTAACCATAATAGGACAATGATCAGAACTATAGCGCGATAATACTTGTCGATCAATACATTCCATTCCTCTAACAAGGCACCGATCCAATCGTATAGGAATAAAATTAATCATTTTGTGCGTAAATTCTTTTGGTCCTACATCTTCAAACCCATTCATCAAGGTTGGACCAATGAGGTTATAATCGCCTATAATGGCAGCACGATCGGGTAAAAAATTAGAAATAACTTGAAGCTGTTTTCTATTTAAAAATTGCCCATGGGATAAATGGACATTAGCAACCCAAAAATTCCCATAATCAATAAGTTGAGCCACACGTTTAACGATAGCCCCGGCAGGGAGCTTATAGGTTGAAGGAGGGGCTTTGAAAGGATAAGGACTCCAGCAAGCTACGCCATGTATGCGGTTAGGTAGTGGGAAACGACTATAGAAACCCCCAACCAGTTTAGGCAGCACATTAATATAGTCTGTTGCTTCTTGCATTAAGACTAAATCGGGTTTGTATGTGGTGATAAGATACGCAACGTCATAAGCGGTTGCGCCTATTTTGCGAAGTAAATTCCAACTGATAATCCTAATTTTTTGTATATCATTACCTGTCTCAACTCGATAATGAGGTTCTACATTTAACATAATTTGCAAGGCTTTAATGTTGAAAGTGATAAATTTTTAAATTCTATCTTTGAAGATATCCTGGTTAATAAAAAAATTTGCATATTATAATTAAGAATTCATGAGTTAATGATACTAAATTGTATCATAAAAAAAATATTAATTTGTTTAAATTAAATTTAAATAATTTCGTAAAGGCGTTAAATATTCTATTAGCTTACTTGATCGGTCGAAAATTCAATGGCCAGAGTATACCCTAGGCCTAACAAGACTGGCCCTAAAAAAATACCTAGCCCGCCAAAGGCTAATACGCCACCAAGTATGCCTAATACACTGAGAAGATAAGGTAATTTGTTACCTGATGAGATAAACATGGGTCTAATGACATGTTCTACGCCTGATATTATAATGATGCCATAGACGAATAAAAGAATTGAGGCAATGATATGATGATTTATGCCAAGCCAAATTACAGCAGGCACCCATACAACGGGTGCACCAATAGGAAATAAAGATAGAAATGCAGCAATTCCCCCCAAAAGTGTGGGCTCGGGTATTGAAAATAACGCTAAACCAAAACCTGTTAAAATTCCTTGCAGAAGTGCTGTGCCTATAATGCCGTACACTGTTCCAAGTATTGTTTTTGTTGTCATATGTACAAGTTGTTGAGAAGAAGGACCGGCTATTTTATAAATAATAGCAAGCAATACATGGCCAAGATAATCCCCGCTTAACCAAAAGAAAAAGGAAATAAACAATGCAAAAACAAACTGTAAAAAGCCTCCTATGGTTTGTAAAAACATAGAAAGAGACGCTCGCGTAATATCATAAAGATAGGGCTTTAAACTATCCCCTATGGTTACTAAATGCTCGGCTCCTTGTTTCCAAGTTCTTTCGATATACGTGTTTACAATGGGTATGTGTTGAATCCATTTTGGTGGATTAACAAAATTAAGAAAAAGGGTTGCGGAAGATATTGAGTGTAGTAATTTAGGTGCGTCGTTAATAATAGCTGAAGATAAGACCACAATAGGCATAACCATGCATAAGGCGCAAAATAAAGTCATAATCAAAGCGGCAACGGTTTTTCCTACTAATTCTCTTAATAAAACATACAAAGGCCAAGTTGCAAAAGTAATAATAGCAGCCCAAAGAATGGAGGAAAATAAAGGCTTTAAAATTAACCAACATCCGTAAGCGATGGCGGTTAAAAGGATAAATAAAATTATTTTTTTATTCATGTAAAACTCTTAGGGGGTATACCATTAATTTTTTGAGTTACGTAATTAAGGTTTTTTATTTTAAATTAGTACGATGTACTAATCATCTCCATGGGTTAGATTGATCGTTTTTCATTAAGGATAAATTTTCATGAATTTATTAACTGCCAAAGAACATTCAGTTTCTCATGGTTGGAAACGTATGTCTACTTTATTAGCCACGGTTGGTCGTCAAAACAATTCTCTTCCATCAACAGGAATATTTGTTAATCCTCCTTTAGAACGAGGATCGACCGTTGTTTACCCTTCAGTAAAAGCTATGCAATCGGCCGATCACTATTCCTATAATCATTTAACCGTATATGGTGCGATGGGTTCACCAAACCAACATCAGTTAGAACAAATTATAGCGCAAATTGAAGGTGGACAAAACACTCAAATCGTTTCAACAGGACTTGCGGCCTGTACGTTGCCTTTGTTAACGTTTTTGCAACCGGGGGACCATTGTTTAGTGATAGATAGTGTTTATGGGCCAACACGTCGATTTTGTGAGACTGTATTAAAGGGTTTTCATATTGAGACCGACTTTTATCCTGCAGAATGTTCTCCAGAACATATAAGTAATTATTTTAAATCAAATACTAGAATTGTTGTTTCTGAAAGTCCAGGCAGTCATACGTTTGAAGTGCAAGATATACCGCTTCTGTCTAAAATTACCCATGAAAAAGGTGCGAAATTATTGGTGGATAATACATGGGGAATAGGTATTTTTCAACCATTTGAACATGGTGCCGATATTTCTAGTCAAGCCCTAACAAAATATGCAAATGGACATTCCGATGCTGTATTAGGAGCAATAACGGTTAACAAGGCTGAAGATTGGATTAAGGTGAGAAATACTGCTATCGCTTTCGGAGAGATTGGGGGACCGGATGCCTGTTGGTTGACGTTAAGAGGGCTTAGGTCTTTGCCGGCACGCCTGGAAAAACAATCTGTTTCTGCGTTGCAAATCGCGGAATGGTGCCAGCAACAATCGAGTATTAAATCGGTATTACATCCTGCATTTCCTGGAACCGTTGGTCATGAAATTTGGAAACGAGACTTTACCGGAGCAAGCAGTTTATTTAGTGTTGTTTTTAGCGATAGCGTTACCGTTGATAAAATGGTTAATATGATCAATCAATTGAAGTTTTTTTCTATTGGCGCTTCCTGGGGTGGTTATGAAAGTCTAGTTTTGCCAACAAACGGAACAATTAAAAGAAATTTTGACTATGATCATCTAAAAAAAGCGATGTGTCGTTTACATATAGGTTTAGAAAATACTCAAGATTTAATTGAAGATTTAAAACAAGCCTTTAGTATTTTCCTTTAAATTATCGTTGTCTAAAATTGAGTGCTTCAGCAATACTAGCAACGTTAATTTCTACCAAATGGTCTAGATCGGCTATGGTTTGAGCCACTCTTAGAAGCCGGAGCATACCTCTATTTGACAAACGTAATTGCATAGAGGCGTTTTCAATCATCGTTGTGACATCATGATTTAATTTAAATTGTACACTAGATAATTCGTTATTAAGTGTATTTTGTCGTGCATATTGAAGCTTTCTAGCTTTTTTTACACGAATAGCAATAGATTCACTTTTTTCTCCTTTCGAAGGGCAGGTCAATTCTTTGGAAGAAATAGATTCAACATGTGCAATAATGTCTATTCGATCTAATAAAGGGCCAGAAATCTTGCGCCAATACTCTTCTTTGCATCGAGGTATTCGATGGCATTCGCGTTCAATGTCTCCCAAATAACCACAGCGACATGGATTCATAGCGGCAAGAAGTTGGAATTTGGCTGGATATGTAATATGTGAAGTAGCTCTTGCAATGGATATTGTCCCTGTTTCTAGAGGTTGTCTTAATGATTCGAGTGCATTACGAGAAAATTCTGGTAATTCATCTAAAAATAAAACACCGTGGTGTGCTAAACTTATTTCACCAGGTTTTACTTTGGTTCCACCCCCTGTTATAGCGATTGCACTGGCTGAATGGTGGGGGGCTCTAAAAGGTGGCCTTTGTATCGGAGCAGCATAAGAAAGAAGTCCTGCAGAACTATAGATGCGGGTTGTTTCCAGCGATTCTGTTAAGGTGAGATCAGGCAATAGTCCTGTCATGCAATGGGCCACCATAGATTTTCCACAACCTGGTGGCCCTACCATCAACATAGAATGCCCACCCGCAGCAGCAATTTCTAAGGCTCTTTTAGTAGACTCCATACCTTTTACTTCAGAAAGATCAAGTGTTTTTTTTCTTGAAGCGATCGGTTTAAATGCAGGTTTGATTAAAATTTGTTGACCTTTAAAGTGTTGTATTAAGGCCAATAATGATTTCGCGGCTAAGATATCGATATCTCCCCCCAACAGGGCTTCACTTCCCTGGGCATGGGGACATATTAGTCCCTTTTCCAATTGCGACGAACCAATAGTTGCCGAAATGACCCCGTTAACTGGGCAAATTTGACCATCTAAAGACAATTCACCAATTGCCACGTAATGAAAAACTTCTTCTTCAGGTATGATTTCTAAAGCGCTTAGTATACCTACAGCAATTGGTAGATCATAATGCGTACCTTCTTTCAAAATATCTGCAGGTGCTAGATTAACGAGGATACGTTTAGGAGGAAGAGCTAAACCCATAGACGTTAGTGCTGCTTTTACACGCTCACGGGATTCAGTCACGGCTTTGTCAGCAAGGCCAACTATTATAAAAGCTGGCAAGCCTCTAGAAATTTGGACTTGTACTTCGACAGGAATTGGATCAATGCCTGAAAATGCAAACGTATTTACTCTTGTTATCGACATCAAAACAATCCAAGCATTATACAAATACAATTATTACAAAAATGATCTAATTTCATCGAACCATACTATATT
>NZ_CAWUGZ010000021.1:0-10955 GCF_963921845.1 Commensalibacter sp. Nvir
TAATAATTAATTGAATCATACATGTATGATAGTGTAGTCAACGAACTAGCAATTACTTTAACTAAGAATGTTGATGAAGTTAGCTATATCACATCCAATATTCGATTTAGTTTCTAATGTTTACATAGATTTTATCAAAACAAAGCTAT
The DNA here is from genome assembly GCF_963921845.1 of Commensalibacter sp. Nvir. Taxonomy (NCBI): domain Bacteria; kingdom Pseudomonadati; phylum Pseudomonadota; class Alphaproteobacteria; order Acetobacterales; family Acetobacteraceae; genus Commensalibacter; species Commensalibacter sp. Nvir. The sequence continues at coordinate 150 of NZ_CAWUGZ010000021.1, forward strand.
ATATATGTCAGCAAAACAGTTTAAGTTAAAATTTTATGTTATCTCAAACTGTATTGAGAATATAAATCAGTATGTTTGAAAATGGTAATTTTTTACAAACAAACCGGAATTAAACTGTACCATAAACTAAAAAACCACAGGGAAGAGAAGTGACCGTAACCCATTCTTTCTTTACAACATGGCACAAAGAATGTGCTTTAATATTTGTTTTTTTATTGCCCCTAACCGCATGTAAAGAACAAAAAACTGCTCGTCCTGCACCACCAGCCAATTACGTAACTTTATATCCCCAAGAAGTTGAACTACTGGTCGAACTAACGGGACGCGCAACACCCATGCGTATCTCAGAAGTAAGACCCCAAGTCGATGGATACCTTTACAAACGTTTATTTGAAGAAGGTACGGATGTCATCACAGGGCAACAACTTTATCAAGTTGACCCTCGACCTTACCAAGCAGCCTTACAAGATGCACAAGGAAAATTAAACCGCGATTTAGCGACGCTTCGTACGCAAACTTTAAAATTAAAACGTTATGGTCCTTTGAAAACAATGGATGCCGTCAGCCGCCAAGATTATGACGATACGTTGGCAGCACAACAATCAACACAAGCTGATGTTGAAAGCGATAAAGGTGTAGTTCGACAAGCACAATTAAATCTTGAATATACAGGAATTAACGCGACCATTTCAGGACGTATTAGCCGATCTATTCAAACGCAAGGTGCTTTAATGGCAACCAATCAGACCAATCCCATTGCAGTAATTACTCAACTTGATCCAATATTTGTTGATATTATTGAACCAACTGCCGAACAACTTCGATTACGCTCTAGACAAACTGATGGAAAATTACAAACACTCCGGGGTGAGGCGCATGTTCCTATTGATCTAATTTTAGAAGACGACTCACGCTACCCATTACAAGCCAACCTACTCTTTACTGAAGTGGTAGCCGATCAGGAAACTGGCTCTGTTATACAAAGAGCAATTGTTAGAAACCCAAACAAAATTTTACTATCGGGCATGTATCTTCGTGCCATTATGCACGAAGGAATGGAAACTGCCTTTTTAGTCCCACAAGAAGCTGTTATGTATGGGTTAGACAATAAACCCTATCTCTACATTATTAATAAGGATAATATTTTGGAGAGACGCGACATTGAACTACAACGTATGCAAGACACCTTTTGGGTAACCACAAAAGGTCTAAAACCTGGAGAAAAAATCTTAGTTAGCAACCCAACATCGTATCGACCAGGAGAAAAAGTAAATTCTAAAGAAGGGCGCACCCCTGTTGCAGATGTCCCTATTTAAGTTATTTATTTTGGAAAATCATTAATATGTCATTGTCACGTTTTTTTATTGACAGGCCTATTTTCGCTTGGGTTATAGCAATTTTAATTTCTATAGTGGGAATAATTTCTATTCTTACGTTGCCTATTGCCCAATGGCCTGCTATTGCTCCACCTCCTATAACGTTAAATTTTACATACCCTGGTGCTACCGCCGATACTGTGCAAAGAACCATTGTAGATCCTGTAAGTCAGAATTTATACGGGTTGGATCATTTAGAATATATTCAGACCGTTGCGAATGCTGATGGTACGTCAACCATCACCTTAACTTTTGAGCAGGGTACTAATCCTGATATCGCCCAAGTTCAAGTATTAAACCGCGTCGATATTGCTCGCTCCTTGTTACCTACGTCCGTATCTTTACAAGGCATACGAATTTCCAAATCAAATAAAAGCAACATGCTGGTCTTCGCCATACAATCTTCGGATAATTCGATGAATGAAGGAGCTTTGGGCGACCTATTAGCAAGTGACATACAAGATCCGATCACACGCCTAAATGGATTAGGAGATTATACATCCTTTTCCTCTGAATACGCCATGCGGGTTTGGTTGGATCCTGATAAATTACACGATTATCAACTGAATGCTACTGATGTAATGAATGAGATAGCATCTCAAAACTCCGAACAACCTTTAGGCGAATTTGGTAAATTACCTGCCCTTCCTAATCAAAGATCGGATTTGTATACTGGGGGTATTCGAAGACTGGTTACCCCAGAAGAGTTTAAAAATATTGTTATAAAAACCCAAACCGACGGAGCACGCATACGTTTAAAAGATGTTGCAGAGGTCGAACTAGGCCCTATGAGCTACCAACCCGCTGGACTCTTGAATAATCAACCTGTAGCCGCATTCGCCGTTAAACTCGCATCTGGAGCAAACCAACTCGCATTAGCTCGAGATATTCACAATAAAATTAGAGAACTTTCTAAATATTTTCCACCAAACACAACGTATATGTATCCTATGGATACCTCGACTTACATCATTGAATCGATGCAAGAAGTGGTCGAAACGCTCGTTATCGCCATTGCTCTTGTTATTGTTGTTATGTATGTGTTTTTACAAAATTTTCGAGCAACGTTTGTGCCTACCATAGCCGTTCCCGTCGTATTGCTTGGAACGTTTGCCATTTTGGACGCGGCGGGTTTTTCCATTAACACCTTAACGATGTTGGCTATGGTCTTAGCCATTGGACTGTTGGTTGACGATGCCATTGTTGTGGTGGAAAATGTTGAACGTGTCATGGAAGAAGAACATGACGACCCCAAAACAGCCACGCAAAAATCCATGGATCAAATTAGCGGTGCACTTGTTGGAATTGCTATGGTTTTATCCGTTGTTTTTATTCCAATGGCTTTTTTTAGTGGCTCAGCCGGAGTGGTTTATCGGCAATTCTCTATCAGTATCGTTGCGGCTATGACTCTGTCCGTCATTGTTGCATTAATCTTTACTCCAGCCTTATGCGCAACCATTTTAAAGCCAAAAGAAAAAGGAGAAAAACACGGTTGGTTTTTTACCAAATTTAATAATGGGTTCGAAAAACTAGTTTCTGGCTACGTCAATGGCGTAAAGCATATGATTCATCATACGCGAATTGTTTTAATCGCTTATCTGGGAATCTCTGCAGGAGCGATTGCCATTTTCTTAGCCCTCCCCCAAGGGTTTTTACCTGATGAAGATCAAGGGGTTATCTATGCACAGGCAGCCTTAAGTCCAGGTTCTTCAGCCGCAATGACTGCGGCTGTTAATAAAAAGATTATGGATTATTTCCAACAACACGAAAAAAAATATGTGAGACTTGTTTTCACTGCTATTGGTTTCAATTTCGGAGGTCAAGCACAAAGTGCTTCGTTTGGTGTCGCGAGATTGGTCGATTTCGATTACCGTAAAGGGGACCCAAATGCTAGCGCACAAGCTATCGCAGCACGAGCTATCCGAGCACTTTCAAACGTTCCAGGGGCTAATATCTTAGCCTTTATTCCTCCACCCGTTATGGATTTAGGATCAGCAACAGGCTTTGACTTTGAATTACAAAATCGTGGCCATTTAGACGATAAAACCTTCGATAAAGCTAGAGACCAACTCTTACATAAAGCTACGCAAGACCATCGTCTTTTTGCCGTACGCGCGAACGGTTTACCCGATGCTCCTCAGTATTACTTTAAAATAGATCGCGATAAAGCGCATACTCAAGGCGTAAGCATTGACGACATCAATCAAACCCTTTCTATCGCTCTTGGCTCTTCAGATGCAGGATTATTTAACCTTAGAAATCGAGTTAAGCACGTTTTTGTTCAAGGTGACATTCGATCAAGAATGTTACCCAATGACTTAGGACGCTGGTTTGTACGAAATAGTAATAATAAAATGGTACCCCTCAAATCTTTTGTGTCTGGCGAAATGAAAACAGCGCCACAAAAAGTTGAAACCTATAACGGTTACCCTTCTTTTGAAATTATGGGACAAGGTGCGCGTGGCGTCAGCTCCGGTACTGCTATGAAAATTATGGAGAATTATGCTAAACAACTAGGGCCTAATATAGGATATGAATGGACAGGAATGTCTTATGAAGAGGTTAAGTCTTCAGGTCAAGCTGGAAAACTCTACGCGGTTTCCATACTCGCGGTTTTTCTTTCTCTAGCGGCCCTCTACGAAAGTTGGGCAATTCCTTTCGCTGTTATTTTGGTTGCGCCCCTAGGGGTAATAGGAGCAACGTCTGCGACATATTTACGGGGTATTGATAATGACATATATTTTCAAGTTGGTTTATTAACAACGGTCGGCTTGGCAGCTAAAAATGCCATTCTAATTGTTGAGTTTGCTAAAGAACACTTTGATGCGGGCAAAAACCTCCAAGAAGCTGCTCTTCTTGCTGCTGGAGAACGTATACGGCCTATTCTTATGACTTCATTGGCATTCATTCTGGGAACTATTCCGTTAGCACTTGCTGACGGTGCTGGTGCAGCCAGCCATATTGCCATTGGCACAAGCGTGGTTGGAGGCGTTATCGCTGCAACCGTATTAGCCCTTTACTTTGTACCTATCTTTTTCATTGTGGTGCTCAAACTTTTTAAAGTAAAATCCCTTTCTTTAAAGAAAAACTCATCAATCCATCATGATGCCGCTACTGATCATCCACAGGAATAAGGCGATGACGATTAAAAATAAATTATTTACAAAAACTCTATATAATATCATCGCCGCGTTACTTGTTGTTTCGATGAGCGCGTGTAACCTTATCCCTAAGTATGAAAGGCCCAACCCTTCTGTTTCTTCCCAATGGCCAATAGGAGCAGCTTATGGTCCTCCTCTTCCAGAAGGTTCAAGATTACCTCAAGCATATAATGTAGGGTGGAATGTTTTTTTTAGAGACCCTATTCTCAGTCAAATTATATCTCTAGCTTTAGCAAATAATCGTAACTTACGCGAAGCTCTCGAAAATATTACTGCAAGTCACGCCAATTATATACGACAAAGGGGCGAACTTTTTCCAACGATAAACGCAACGGCTGGAGGCTCATATCAAACCAGTCCTGGAGGGACACTTGGGTATAACAGTGGCTATACCCACTGGAATCAGCTTTCGACAGGATTTGGTATTTCAAACTATGAAATTGATATTTTTGATCACGTACGAAGCTTAACGCGTGCGGCTGAAGAAAGTTATTTAGCCGAACAAGAAAATACTATTTCTCTACAAATTTCTTTAATTAGTGAAGTCGCTAACACTTACATGGCGTGGTTGGCAGACGCTGAATCGTTAAAAACCATCCAAGAAAATATACAAAATCGTGAAAAGAATCTTCAACTTATTCAAAGCATGAGGGTTTATGGTCAACAAAATGCCCAAGCAGTTGCCCAAGCTATGGAATTAGTACAAGAGGCTAAGAGTCAAGAACAAACGTATTTAAAAACCGTAGCCAATGATATAAACGATTTGACTTTACTGGTTGGACAACCTCTTCCCGACACCATTTTGCAACAAATTTCAAGCAATCCTTCTTTGGATCATTTTATTTTAATGCCAGAAGTTGCTTCTGGTATGCCTTCTGATTTGTTAGAAAGAAGACCAGACATAAGACAGGCAGAGCATTTATTAAAAGAAGCCAATGCAAACGTAGGCTACGCAAGATCGGCATTTTTTCCTTCAATCCAGTTAACAACAACGGGAGGAACAGCAGGAACAACTTTTGCACAGATGTTTGGGCCCTACTCTGCAGCATGGACTTTTATGCCTACAATTACCGTTCCAATAATGGATGAAGGTCAAAATCTTGCTCAATTGAGAACGGCCAAAGCAAAAGCAAGAGCTGCTGCTGCACATTATCAATCTGTTATTCAATCTGCTTTTAAAGAAGTTTCTGATGCTTTAGCTGCAAGAAACACTTTAAAATCAAAGTGGGCAGCGGATGTAGCCAATATGAATGCCAGTCAAACAGATTATCGATTGTCCTTCGCTCGTTTTAGAAATGGAATTGATAGTTACCTTAGCACGTTAATAGCTCAAAGGACTCTGCTAACGGCACAAGTCTCAGTAATTCAATCACATCTTCAATACGTGCAAAGTCTATCTACTTTATATCGCACGTTAGGAGGAGGATGGAGCGCAAAAAATACTTTTTATCCCATGTCAAACCCAACCACCGTTTTAACTAAAAATTCTACTGTAAAATAACAATGCGCATTTTTTTAATTTAATATATTAGGTCATATCGTTGATATGGCCTTTTTTTATAAAAAAATTTACAATTTATAACTTTTACTATTTTGAAAATGATTTATTAATACTTCATCGAATATTTGAAGAATACCTCATCTTGCTTACATTCAATGCGTCCATAACTGAATTATTAAAACGAACAAAATGGATTAATATTTAACATGAAATAATTCGAATAAAATCTCCTAAATGTTGTATACCATTAATTTGTAATAATCATTCAATTTATAAAGACCAAGTAAGGTAATAATAAAATAAGAGATGCACAGCCAATGTAATTTTTTGAAAAAAGATACTTATAATATAAGTAATAGAGGAGAAAACAAAGCGTATTTACGAACACAACTAATTACCTACATTGGTAATAAAAGATTATTGTTACCTTTTCTCAATAAAGCTATTGTTGAAATTAAAAAAAAACTAAAAAAAAATAAAATATCTTTTCTTGACCTATTCAGTGGTTCTGGAATTGTCGCTCGCTCAGCGCGACAACATGCAAGCACTATTATTTGCAATGATTTGGAACTTTATAGTCGTATTATTAATTCATGCTATCAAACGGATTACAATCAAATAGACGTAAAGGAATTAAGACACGAAATTCAACAATTAGATACTTTAGTAAAAAAAAACCTATCCCCCGGGTTCATAACTGATCTCTATGCTCCGTCAAACGATGAACATATTAAGCAAGGAGAACGCGTTTTTTATACAAGAAAAAATGCTGTTTATCTTGATACATTTTGCCAACTTATTAAAAACTCACCAAGCCATTTATATTGTTACTTTATGGCTCCGCTTTTATCTCAAGCCTCGATGCATACAAATACTTCAGGAGTCTTTAAAGGATTTTATAAGAATAAAAATGGTATTGGCCAATTTGGAGGGAACGGAAGAAATGCACTTTCCCGCATAAAAAAAAATATTAGTCTACAAATTCCTGTTTTTAGCAACTTTTCATGTGAGTCTTATGTTTATCAAGAAGATGCTAATACATTAGTAAATCACTTAGAAAACATTGATATTGCTTACTTTGACCCACCCTACAATCAGCATCCTTATGGCTCTAATTATTTTATGTTAAACCTTTTATGTGATTATAAAAAACCAGTATCGGATATATTAAGTAAAGTTTCAGGGATACCTTCAAATTGGAAACGTTCAAATTATAATAAACGAGCAAAAGCTTCTGTTACGCTGTTTAATGCTATTGAGAATGTCAAAGCCAAATTTGTATTAATTTCTTATAGTTCAGACGGTTTTATTACTCATGAAGATTTTGTAAAAAATTTAAGAAAATTAGGAAAAGTCAGTTATTTTGACCAAAGGTATAACACATTTAGAGGTTGTAGAAATTTATCGGATCGTAATATTCACGTGACAGAGTTTTTATATATGCTGGATAAACGATAAAAATTGCTCTGGAATGTTAAGCCATCAATCCCTATTTTCTCGCTTTTTTTATTCTGTAAAATTAAGTAATCCAATTGTATAATTGTTTATAAAAAATCCATATTTATATTAAGAACAATTTTTATAAGAAATGTAACACTTAAACTTAAATTTTGACGCCTATCATTATAAATAAATTAAATCAAAGCTAAATTTTAACTGTACACCAGAAATCAAAACCACAATGTCTATTTCAAACAATTAACATTGTGGTTTTGACTATTTATTAATGACACATCGTATAAACGCGAGCCAATCCTCCTTTAGATGTTTCTCTGTATTTTTTATCCATATCTTTTCCGGTTTCATACATAGTTTCAATAACCGCATCTAAAGATATTTTCCACCCATCATTTCTTCGCATAGCCAATCTTGCAGCGTTAATCGCTTTAACGGATGCAATAGCATTTCGTTCGATGCAAGGTATTTGAACTTGTCCACCTACGGGATCACACGTCAACCCTAAGTTATGCTCCATCGCAATTTCTGCTGCCGTGCAAACCTGTATTGGTGTACCCCCAAATAAATCTGCTAACCCTGCAGCGGCCATCGAACAAGCCACCCCAACTTCACCTTGACATCCCACTTCTGCGCCAGAAATGGAAGCATTCATTTTGTATAACAGTCCAATTGCTCCAGAAGTTAAAAAATAACGCAGTATTAACTCAACATTAACGGAGTGTATAAATCGATTGTAATAAGCTAGTACAGCCGGAATAATTCCACAAGCACCGTTGGTAGGCGCAGTCACTACCCTTCCCCCAGCTGCGTTCTCCTCACACACAGCTAAAGCAAACATATTTATCCAATCCAAAATCAACATAGGATCTGCCAGCTTTTCTCCTTTCTCTTGTGCCATTAACTGACGCCGCAACGTTGCAGCTCGCCTGGGAACTTTCAACGGCCCTGGTAAAGTCCCTTCTGCCATCATGCCTTGATCAATACGATCTTTCATAATTTGCTGTACACGAGTAAAATAAGTCTCAATATCTTTTTGACTATGCATGGTAAGTTCATTAGCCATCATAATACTAGAAATTGAAAGGGAATACTCATTGCAATATTCTAATAATTTTTCTGCAGAACGAAAAGGATAGGGCACAGAAGACAAATTTTCTGACTTTTCTTCTTTTTTTTGACGAGAAGCAACAAGCTCCTCTTCTGTCATAACATTACCACCCCCGACAGAATAATAAGTTTTTTTAAGAATCAACTCATTACCAGAATAAGCAGATAAAACCATGCCATTTTCATGTAAGGGTAGAAAGGTCGTGTGAAATACCATGTTAGTCTCAAAGGGAAACTCAACTTCATACTTGCCATTATAAATAGACAAACGTTGAGTTTTTTTAACTTTTTCAACCAATTTAGGAATGAAAGAAACTTCTACATTTTCAGGTTCATTACCTGCTAATCCAGCGAGAATAGCATTATCCGTCTGATGCCCTTTTCCCGTCAAAGATAAAGAGCCATAAACATCAGCAACCAAAGTTGTTACTAAAGGCATTAGATTTTTTGTAATCAACTCGTCAATAAACTGTTTGCTGGCTTTCATTGGCCCCACCGTATGTGAACTGGAAGGGCCAATACCAATTTTAAAAATGTTAAAAACTGATTCCATAATGAACAATGCTTTCTATTCGTTTACTATTTTTAAATTAGAAGAAACCATATAAAGCCGCTGATATTGCAATCAATCCCATAATGGTTACAAAAACATTACTTAGCTTGCCCCTATATTTTTTCAATGCAGGTATGGTATGAATAGCATACATAGGCATTAAAAATAAAATCATGGCCAAAATGGGACCACCAATGGATTCAATCATATCCAAAATACTTGGATTTAAATAAGAAATATACCACGCGGAAAAAAACATAAAAATAAGAGCAAATCTATTAAGCGTTTGAAGTTTTGCATCTTTTCCACAAAAACGTAATGTCTTAAGAACGATACCGTTAAATCCTTCTCTAGCACCTAAATAATGCCCTAAAAAAGACTTGGAAATCGCTATGAAAGCAACGATAGGAGCAACCCAGTTTAAAAATGGTGTATGAAAATGATTAGCAAGATAAGACAAGATAGGAATATTTTGTGCTTTTGCTTCAGCGAGGTTAGCAGGAGTTAAACATAAGGCGCAACTGTAAACAAAAAACATAACGGTCACAACCATCATAATGTTACTAAATTTAATAATTTGAGAACATTTTTTTTCTGCTAAAGGACCATACTCACGACGTTTGAAAACAGCTAAAGAAGAAATAATAGGAGAGTGATTGAATGAAAAAACAGCGACAGGGATCGTCATCCATAAAGTCATCCATAAATTCATTCCTCCTGTATTTGAAGATAAAGAAACGTTTTTAAAAATTTCTCCTGTCCACTGAGGAATCAGAAACAAAGCAATAATCATAAGAATCGCTACGAATGGAAAAACCAAAACGGACATTACTTTGGTAATAATAGTTTCGCCAAATTGCACAATAATCATTAATATGGCGATAAGCAAAAACGATAGCAAAATACGAGGAGGAGGGGTCACGTGAAGTTGATTAACCAGAAAACTTTCCAATGTATTGGTTATGCCAACGCTGTACACTAGCAAAATTGGATAAATGGCAAAAAAATACAAAACAGTAATTAAATAACCAAAAGTAATACCAAATTTTTCTTGAACTACAACGGTAATATCATCGTTATCCTCAGAAGATCCAGATAAAACAAAACGACACAACGCACGATGCGCAAAGTAAGTCATTGGAAACGCTAAAATTGTCATGACAAGTAAAGGCAACAACCCACCTGCAGCAGCGTTAATAGGCAAAAACAATACCCCTGCACCGATAGCCGTACCATAAAGGCTGAGCATCCAAACCATATCAGACATTCGCCATTTTGGCATAATACTAAGAGGTTTTTCTTGATGGTCAACAATAGAAATATCAGGTTGAGGAGAGAAAGCCATCTATATACATCCTTTAATTTGATAATGAAGAATAACCAAGAATAGTAATCATTTGGACATTTATTGTTTTTTGACAAGTTTTATTTTTAAAAATTCACGTTTAAGTTACTTAAAAAAGAGCTATGGTTTGTATTTTTTAGTCATTGTATTATTTTAAATTGATGCCCTGTAATTTCTACTATAATTGTAAATTATTTTTGCTTTTAAAAGTTAATTCTCCTGATAAAAATTTATCTACAACCTTTAATGGAGCTATTCTATTGAACTATTTTTTCAAAATTATTCATTTATGAACTGAAACACAT
>NZ_CAWUGZ010000022.1:0-12175 GCF_963921845.1 Commensalibacter sp. Nvir
CTTTTAAAGAATAAAAAATTGTTGATTGATTATTTAAAAGCATTTCTTTCTCGATTATCAAATGAGCATTTTTATATTTATTATTTAAATAAAGAAAATGAATTTATTCAGGAAAGTTTACAAGGTAGAGGAACAGTCAACACAACGTCAGTTTATTTAAGAGAGGTGGCTCGTTGTGCTTTACTATGTAAAGCAAAAGGATTAATTTTAGTACATAACCATCCTAGTGGTTTAGCTATACCTTCACAAGCAGACAAAAAATTAACGGATTTAATTACTAAAGCTGTGTATACAGTTGGAATTACCGTACATGATCACCTCATTATTGGAAATGGGGAGTATTTTTCTTTTGCTGAACAAGGGCTTATTGAACGTTCATAACTTTATCAAAAATATTCAGATCCATATTTCCCCGGTAAGGTGTGTAAAGGGTATAATTTAGTAACATGCCCCATTTTACGTCCTGATTTAGCAATTTTTTTTCCATAAAGATGGCCAATTAATCCTTGGGTTGATAGGATTGAATCCCAAACACGCATACCTTGTGGCCCAATCAAATTTTTCATTACCGCATCCGAATGTCTAATTGCGTTTGGTAATGGTAATCCCATAACGGCACGAACATGCATTTCAAATTGGTTAATAGGACAGGCATCTAATGTCCAGTGTCCAGAATTATGTGGTCTAGGGGCGATTTCATTAATAAGAATCTGTCCATTATCAGCGATGAACATTTCAATCCCTAGTATACCAATGAGTTTTAACGAATTGGCTATATGTATGGCTAATGTCTTAGCTTCTTTTTGTAAGTCAATATCAATGCGTGCAGGGGCAAAGCTTAAATCAAGTATACCGTTTTTATGTTGGTTTTCAGTAACATCAAACGTAGTTACTTGGCCTAACTTATTTCTTGCGACCATAACACTGATTTCACAATTAAAATTAACTATTTTCTCAGCAATTAAAGGGTGCGGGTCTAGAGTATTGAATATTTTATTTAGCTCATCTGTATTATGAACGATGGCCTGACCTTTACCATCGTATCCTAGGCGTGTCGTTTTTAAAAGGAAGGGAAATGAAAGGGTGTCTCCTGCTCGTAATGCATCGTTTATGTTGTATATGGGTAACCAAGATGTGGTAGGAATTCCGTGTTGGTTCAAAAAAGATTTTTCGATAATTCTGTCTTGGCTCGTTCTTAAAATTTCGCCTGATGGATGAACAGGTTTTAAGGAAGCCAAGCGGTCAAGGCCATCTGCGCTAATATTTTCAAACTCAAATGTAATAACATCCACAGCCTTAGCAAACCTATCAATTGCTTCAGGATTGTCATACGATCCAACAGTCGTTTCATTTGCCACCTGGCTAGCAGGTGCGCACGATACATTTGAAAAAATATGAGTACGGAACCCTAAACGCGCAGCGGCTATAGCTGACATTCGTCCTAATTGCCCTCCGCCAATTATACCTAATGTAGAATTAGGAGGAAACATTATTTCATATCCTTTAAACTTGGTTGGGTGTAAGGCTAACCGAATCGGTTTGATTTGATCTCCATTCTATAAGACGTTGTTCTATTTGAGGATCAAATAAAGAAATTATAGAAGCAGATAGCAAAGCCGCATTGATAGCACCGGCACGACCTATTGCCAATGTACCGACTGGGATTCCTGCAGGCATCTGCACAATAGATAGCAGACTATCGTTACCGTTAAAAGCATGAGTAGGCATAGGAACACCCAATACAGGCAAGTGTGTCCACGCAGCCGTCATACCGGGAAGGTGGGCTGCACCACCAGCCCCAGCAATAATTACTTTCAGTCCACGATGTTTTGCATTTTGCGCATAGTTTCTAAGTCTGTCTGGAGTACGATGTGCTGAGACGATCTTCACTTCGTTACTAATCTGCAACTTATCAAGAAGTTGTACAGAATGACGCATGACCTCCCAATCGGATTGACTACCCATAATGATGCCAACGTTTATAAGTTTTGGAGTTTCAGAGGTTACCATCAAATGTAAACTTAGGACTGTTTAGAAGAATTATTTTTATTATACTCAGAAAATATATGATCTATATCTAATTCAGGCGGGTTTTGATGAAGAGGGGTAGTCACCTTTGACTCGTCATGAGGGGTAACGTTTTTTTCTGATTCGGTGAATTTAGAATCATTGGTTTCAGCAAGAGCATTATTAAGATCCAATTGACTACACAAACCAAGAATAACTGGATCACGGGGTTTGATATTAGGTGAATTCCAATGTTGCTTGTCTCTTACTTTAGCAATAGTGTCCTTTGTTGTTCCAAGTAATTTTGCAATTTGTTGATCTTGCAACTGTGGATAGTTTCTCAACAAAAATGCTATAGCGTCTGGCCTATCATTTCTTTTAGAAATAGGGGTATAGCGTGCACCTTTAGGGCGTCGGACTGTATACATACCCGAAGCAGAAAGGCGCAGTTTTAATTCTGGATTGGCTTCACAACGGGAAATTTCCTCCTGTGTGAGTTGACCATTCATAATAGGATCATAACCAATAATGCTCTGGGCTACTTCTCCATCAGCAATTGCTTGCACTTCAAGAGGATGCATTCCACAAAATTCAGCAATTTGATTGAAAGTGAGTGCAGTCTTTTCAATTAACCACACTGCCGTTGCTTTGGGCATAAGAGGTAAAGTCATGATTGTCCTGTCAAAATACCATATACAGATCTAAAGTAACTCCTGCAGCATATTTTTCAGAGTTATTTATTGAGATTATATAATTGGAAAAATCAAACTTAAAGTGAATATTCTATTATTTTTCACTTTAAGATTTTAAGGAGTTGTTGAGGAATGAATCCAAAACTGATTAAGCTTTCTTTTGACCAATACCTGCAAAACGTTTGTTAAACTTAGCGACTTGACCTCGGGAGTCGTTAATACGTTGTACACCAGTCCAGGCTGGATGAGATTTAGGATCAACGTCAAGACGAAGGGTGGCGCCGTTCTTGCCAAAACAGGAGCGGGTTTTAAATTCAACACCGTCTGTCATGACGACTGTAATTTCGTGATAATCTGGGTGAATACCGGTTTTCATAATTTTCTCGTAACAGACTAAAAAAAATCCGTCAAAAGACGGAAAAGTAAAAAGTATTTATAATCACTTTAGAGCGCTTAATCAATCTATTATAGACGATCTTTTTAAAAATAGTTGTTTTTTTGTTATATCAACGAATTAAATATAGAATTATACTAATTTATTCGGACTCTGTATTGATTGAAGTATTAAAGGAATAGAATTATGAATGAAGTACAAAATCAAAGCAACGATAAAACTCCGCAATGGATAAAAGAATTTCAAGCCTTTATTATGCGGGGAAATGTTATTGACCTTGCAGTAGGTATTATTGTTGGAGCTGCGTTTACGACAGTTGTAAATAGCTTGGTCAAAGACATATTTAATCCAATAATTGGATTGTTGATAGGTGGAATTGACTTTAGTAATATATTCATAACCCTCAAAGGAGCGCACGTTCAAACATTAGAAGAAGCTCAGCGAATTGGAGCGGTTACGCTTAATATCGGAGTTTTCCTTAATGCTATCATTCAGTTTTTGATTGTAGGTTTTGCTGTCTTTTGGTTGGTAAAAATGCTTAATAAACTTTATAGTAGTATTAAAACGCGTGAAGAAAAAACAGCAGCCCCTGTTCCCAGTAAGCAAGAAATTTTGCTAGAAGAAATTAGAGATGCGCTTACTTCTAAACACAATATATAATGTGTTCTTTAATAAGTTGACTTAATGTGTCATTCTAATTTCAATATAGAGACCGTATAATGCTAAAAATAACACAAAAGATCGTTATTGTGCTGGTTGTGTTCGTGACCTTTTCAAAGTGTCAATCTTCTGTAGATTCTCCTTATAATAATGGGCAATGGACACAAGCTTTAGTAAAAACCTATCTCCTCGTACATGGCATGTGCATAGGATATTTGCAAGAGTCAACTCTAACCCCTGAACAGTTTAAAACGTTAGCGAAATTAGATCTTCAAGCAAAACACTATGTTGTCAAAGCGTTAATTGAACCGAACGATCATAATTTTAATAATGCGAAAGTAGCAGTTGTATATTTGATTAATTACATAACACAAAACCAGCGACTTTAAATATTATAGATATAGTGTTAAGACGTTTTTTTAGCCTTTCTTTTTAAGGTTCCCTCTTCCATAAAAAGAAGCAAAGGGGCAGCTATAAAAATTGATGATGAGGTGCCAACTACGATTCCAAATAGCATTACCCAGGCGAATCCCGATAAAGACGGACCTCCAAATAAAGCCAAAGGAAGTGCCGCAAGAAATACAGTAGCGGAAGTTGCTAGCGTTCGACTCAAAGTTTCGGTAATCGATAAATCAATAAGCTGCCTCATTGGCATGGAATGATATTTTCTTAAATTTTCCCTCACTCTATCGTAAACTACAACCTTATCATTGGTTGAATAACCTAAAATAGTCAAAAGGGCGGCTACCATTACCAAATCAAATTCAAAATGGGTAACAACCAAAAATCCAATGGCTTTTGTTAAATCTAGAATAAGTGTAATTATGGCGCTTAAGGCAAATTCCCATTCAAATCGAAACCAAATATACCCCATAATCATCAATAAACTGAAACCAAGTGCAAACAGACCATTTCGGAACAGTTCAGAAGATACGGAAGCACCCACTGCGTCGGCACGCACAATTTTGGCGCCACTTTCTGAAGTTTCTATAGTTTTCTTTACGCGATTAATAAGCGTTTGTGTAGTTTCAGAGCTGTTCTCTTTAGGGGCATCCAAGCGTATTAAAACGTTATTAGGACCGCCAAACTGTTGAAGTCCCGCTGCAGATAGATTAGCTCGTGTTAGTTCTTCACGAATTTTTGCAAAATTAGCGGGGCCAGCGGTCTGTGCCTCAACAACTATTCCTCCACGGAAATCAAGACCTAACGTCAGTCCAGGGTGCAGAAATAGGATAAGCGAAGCAATAGAGAGCACCGCAGATGTTATCAGTCCCGCAAAGCGTCCACGCATAAATTGTATGTGCGTACCATGAGGAACAAGATGGAATAAGGGACGGCCAAGCATGTTCATACTTTCAAATAGGAAGTTCTTTAGGGCGGACTAAAGCATACCAACGAATAATCAAAATCCAGGATAGACCAAGTGTTGTAAAGGCGGTCGTAACAATACCGATGGTAATGGTTAAGGCAAACCCTCTTACCGGTCCTGTTCCAAAAATAAACAACATAACATGGGACAAAAAAGCTGTAACGTTACTGTCAATGATTGTACCTAACGCTCTATTAAAGCCTGTTTGCAAAGCACTTAAAGGCGTTCTTCCATTACGGACCTCTTCTCGTATTCGTTCATTTATTAAAATATTGGCATCTACCGCCATACCAAGCGTTAAAAGCATTCCAGCCATACCCGGCAATGTTAACGTTGCTTCAAATAAAGATAGAATGGCACACATTAATATTAAATTCGCAAAAAGAGCAATATCGGCATAAAAACCGAACCGTCCATAAAAGACAAGCATAAACACAATCACCAAAGCAAAGCCAACGGCTAAGCTAATACCCCCTGCTTTTATAGAATCAGCGCCTAAAGATGGTCCAATCGATCGTTCTTCAACAATTTTAAGAGGGGCCGGTAATGCACCTGCTCTTAGCAATAAAGCCAGATCTGTTGCTTGTTGTGCAGTGAAGTGGCCTGTAATTTGACCTTGGCCACCAGTGATCGGGGATTGTATAACGGGGGCAGTAATAATTTTGTTGTCCAGCACAATAGCGAAGGGTTTATGTAAGTTCGCTCGGGTAACGTTGGCAAACGCCTGTGCACCTGCGGTATCCAAACTAAAATTAACGGCGTATTCGCCCGTTTCATTATTAAGTCCAGCATTCGCACTGGTTAATTCTGCTCCATCGACTTCAATATGATCACGAATAGGCAATTTCCTAGTATTGTCTTCATTCATCGGCAAAAACGTAACACTAGGAGGGGGAAAATCAGGATTGGTTGCGGTTTCATCAAGAAGATGAAACGTCATTTTTGCAGTCGTGCCTAATAATTGCTTAACATGATCCGGATCACTTATTCCCGGTAGCTGAACAACAATACGATTCGTTCCTTGTTGAGTAATCGAAGGATCGACCGCACCAATAGCGTCTATGCGTCTTCGAACAATTTCAATGGATTGAATGATTGCTTCCGCACCTCTTTTTTGCATGGCAGTGGGTGAAAGCGTTAACGTTATTTGGTCATTAGGTTCAGCAGTAACGTTAAATTCATTCACTACAGCTTGAGGCATGGTACGCAAGGCGCTAAGAACAGGTTCTTTTTCTGAAGGACTACGTAAATTAAACGTTACGTTATGTTTTTTTTCAGAGTATTGAATATTTTTATAACCTAAATTCTTAGAAATTAAGGTTTGACGAATATTGTCTCCTAAAGTTTGGAGACGATCTTTGGTTAATGTATCTAAATCAACTTGTAACAATAAATACGATCCACCACGAAGATCCAGTCCAAGGTGAATTTGATGCCAAGGAATTTTGAATTGTGGACGAGAAATAAAATTGGGGACACAAAACAATAACCCAATTAGGCAAGTGAGTATGACGAGGGCTAATTTTTTAGGGCTATAATACATCATTACAGTATTGCTCAAATCCTTTATTTCAACAGTGTTACAAAGCCCAGAGGGTTGAAAAAGATGATTAACGATAAAGCGTTTCGAAAAATCTAATGCGTTTTGGTTGCAAGGACAAAATTTATCAAGATACTTGCTTCGGCGTGCCATTGGCTACGAACGAAGTGGTTTCTTTTTTATCATTGAATGAAAAAAAATGGTATAGCTTAAATAAAAATTGATGTGGTTTTAAGTATGCTTAATATTATGTCATCTCGGTTATTTCAAATTGTGAAAAAGTTAAAAAAAACGTTAAAAAAACATAGATTTATATAAAATAATGCAAAACTATAGAAAATAACGATTTTTCAAATTAATCTGTAAAAAATATTGGAGGCTGGATTAAGCTTGCTTTATCATTTTCAAGGGTTTTAATAATTTTTATGCTAGGTCATAACTAAAAATTTCTTTTAATTAAACAATTTTTTAAAGAGAGCTCAATGCAAAAGAAGTTACGTGTCGGTGTTGCGGGTGCAGGGTATTTTGGTCGTTTTCATGCATTAAAAATTTACAATTCTTCAAAAGAGGAATTGACTGGAATATACGATCCTAACGAAATCAATGCTAAACGCGTTTCTAAAGAGGTAGGCAATGTAACGATTTGTCCCTCGTTTGAAAACTTATTAGAGCACTGTAAAGCGGTAGTTATTGCTGCTCCAGCAGAAGAACATTTTAGCTTAGCGGTTAAGGCAGTAAAGGCAGGTAAGCATGTTCTTATTGAAAAACCCATTGCATCCACTCTGGAACAAGCAGATCAGTTGATTGCGTTAAGCAAGGAATCAGAAGTAGTTCTCCAAATTGGGCATTTGCTCCGTTATTCAGCCGAACAGAAAGCAATAAGCGAACGTATTAAACGGCCATTATATATAGAAACCATGCGCATTGCCCCATTCAAACCTAGGGGAGTTGATGTCTCTGTCGTTCTGGATCTGATGATACATGATCTCGATCTTATTATGGCTATTGTGCACTCTCCCATAGAGCATGTGGCTGCCTTGGGTGCTGCGGTTACCTCTGAATATGAAGATATTGCAAATGCAAGAGTTACCTTTCAAAATGGATGTGTTGCTACTATTACTGCAAGCCGAATTTCCTTAAAAACAGAACGTAAAATGAGAGTCTTTTCAGAAGAAGGCTACTTGTCAGTAAATTTTGTTGAAAAGCAACTTGTTATGATTGGTAAAGAAAAGGGTTTGCTTTTACCAGGAACCAATGGATTTAAGAGAGAAGCGATAAAATGGAAGGATCATGATAATTTGGAAAAAGAACATGACGCTTTCGTTTCTTCTTGTTTAGAAGGCGCCCCCGTTGTTGTGGACGCAATGGCAGGTCGCAATGCTTTGCATGCTGCTTTATCGGTCATTGAAGCGGTTAACCAATCCAGAACACGCATGCAGTGTTCTGGATTATTAAGTCCTAAAAAAGTTAGTTTCTAACGGTTAGAAGTTTCTATCCGTCTGAAATATCACAAAAAAAATGCTCTATAGGTATGAATTATTGAACGTTAAATTAGTTGCGTTCGAGTTCTTCTCTTTTTAGTTCAAGTTCGAACCATTTTTCTTCTAACTCATGATGATCTTGATGTTTTTTGTTTAGTTGTTCTGTATAGATTTGGAATTGTTGGGGATCGCGTGTGTATAACGAATTGTCTGACAATAATTGTGTTAAGACAGCCATTTCTTTTTCAAGAGTCTGGATTTTTTTTGGAAGTAAATTTAATTCATACTGATCTTTGAATGAAAGTTTTTTGGCTTTTGCCTTCTCAGTTTTGTCGTTTGCATTGTCTTTGGCACTATTTATCTCTTTTATAACTTCAAACGGATCACTGTTTTTTCTCAGTCGCATCATATCGCTGTATCCACCCGCATATTCAATCCATTTTCCGTCTTTTTCTGGAACAAGAATTGAGGTGGCCACTTTGTCAAGAAAATCTCGATCGTGGCTAATGATAATCACAGTACCGGCGTACGTTGAGAGAAAATCTTGTAATAAATCAAGGGTCTCTAAATCCAAATCATTCGTAGGCTCATCCATTACCATAATATTTGAAGATTTGGCTAAAGCTCGGGCAATGAGAACTCTAGCTTTTTCTCCTCCAGAGAGGACATGTATAGGGGTTTTAGCTTGTTCAGGTCTAAACATGAATTCTTTCATATACCCTATGACATGTTTTCTTTGAGTACCAATATGAACGTATTCGCCACCATCATTTGATAATGTTTGAGCTAAAGTCTTCATAGGATCCAGAAAATTTCTGTTTTGATCAAGATAGTTGAATTCTAAATTTGAACCGAGTTTAACTTCTCCTGAATCAGGCTGTTCTTGACCGATTAATAATTTTAATAACGTACTCTTTCCTATACCGTTGGGTCCTATAATACCCAGACGGTCGTTTCTCAATATTCTTAAGTTTAAGTTTTTAACAATTGTTTTTTCCGAAAACGATTTGCTTATCTGTTTTGCGTCGATAACTATTTTACCAGAAATTCCTCCTTGGTTCGCTTGCATAGCGGTCATCATAGGGTTTTTAATAATCTCTTGGCGGGTTTTTCTTAATTCTTGTAACTCGGCCATTCTGCGTACATTACGTTTACGTCGTGCGGTAACGCCATAACGCACCCAATCTTCTTCTCGAGCTATTTGTCTATCCAACTTGTGATTATCCATAAGCTCTTGTTCTAGGAAATTTTCTTTCCATTGTTCAAATTGTGAAAATCTTTGGTTTAATAATTGTGTTTTTCCACGATCAAGCCAAAGAATTTTTCGAGTAATTTTTTCCAAAAAAAATCGATCATGGCTGATAATAATCATGGCAGAGGGTAAAGAATTTAATTCTTCTTCTAGCCACTCGATTGCCGGCAAGTCTAGATGGTTTGTTGGTTCATCAAGTAATAAAAGATCAGGTTTTGGCGCAAGGGCTTTGGCCAGTGCGCATCGTTTGATTTCTCCGCCAGAAAGAGATTGAGGTTTTTCGTCCCCTGATAAATTTAAAACATTTAATAAAATTTTTGCCCGATAATACTGTTGCGTTTCATGAAGTTCTGAACAAACATAGTCTAAAAGATTTTTATATTTAGAAAGTTTAGGCTCTTGTTCTAAATACTGTATGCTCGTGCCCGGTTGAATAAATTTTTCACCGGTATCCGCATTTAATATCCCAGAAATTATTTTTAATAGCGTCGATTTTCCAGAACCATTTCGTCCTACTAATCCGATGCGGTCTTGTGTATCTACAGCAAAGTTTGCGTTTTCGATGAGAGGTGTACCGCCAAGTGTGTAATGAATATTTTTTAAGTTAACAAGCATAGATGACCTAATAAAAAGAATAAACCAAAGCAGAGAGTACAGAATTAGCAATACACAGAGTTGGTTTTCAGAAAGCAGTATGAATAATTTATTGTAGCATTGTTGAAGATTATGTTCTAGCGGTTAGACTTTGCTTCGAACGTTAACAACAATTATTGAAGGGACACTATGTTATCAGGTGGTCATTTTTGTATTTTGAAACATTATGTTGTCATTAGGGGAGTTTACGATTTGTCACTAATGCTTTAGGCATAACGATATACCAGCCGCTTGACCAAGTTTTAGGATGATAAGAAGTATTTTTTTTCCATTTTTTAAGTTCTTGTGACCATATTTTGCCAGCACCATCTTTTGTTTCGGGAAAGGTATGAAAGAAATTGTTAATCCCTACGATAAGTAGCCAGCCTATTAGCAAATGGCAAACAATACTGCCCTTAAAAGGTAAAGTTATTGAAAAGTATAACAGCAAAAATGCAAGTATGGCTTGAGCAATAAAACTATACCGTTCGGTAAAATAAGGATTAATTACCTGTAAGGGGCCTCCAATAGAACCGTAAATACATATAGATTGTATAAAAATTGCAGCGAATAAAAGGTTAAGTCCAGCTCTGGTTTTGGGATATTTTAGAAATAATGCAATTAACCCTAAAAACAGTAAGGTTGGGATTACACACGCAAGTCTGGAAAAACTGTGGTATTGCAACGCACTTGAGATGTTCGCCATCCACTTAAGAGCATAAACATTGCGGTGTCCCAAAAATGGGAAAAGAATGTCACGTACAAATATAACATTGGTCAATTCAGTGTATGATAAGTGATTGTAACGAGGAAGCCATGATTCCGAAGTATCAAAATGAAGCCAATGGTTGGTTAAATAAAAGCTCAATTGAATGCTGCTTCCACCAATCAAAGCAAGCATTTGATAATACTGTGCACGATTTCCTTTTGTAATGGTTTTATACAAAAAAATAGGAATGGTTGTTATCGGTAATAAACCGCAAAGCGGTGCGAGAAAAAGAATAAAGAGTTTTGGTTTTTGATGGTTATAACTACTTGTAGTAAAGGCAATAAACACGCAAGCCAAAGTTAAATGAAATTGTAGATGCAAACATTGAAGAGAAATTTCAGAAGATTCAGGTATAAATAACAACAATAAGGTCGCTAGTACTCTGGTTTTAAATAGTTGTAACCACTTATCTTTCGCTGTTAATAGTACGTAAAGTGGAAGCAATTGAACAAAAAGACCACAAAAAATCGTAACATAGGGGGCATAGCGTGGAGGTAAAAATACATAGCGTGCAATCAAGGTTGTCCCACTTGCGCCCAGGTTAATATACCCTCCATATACATGAAAAAGCGCTTGAAGAGGGTGCAAATTAAAAGCGTTGCTGTAAAAAACAAAACCTTCTTCCGCCCAAAATCTGCCTTGCAATAAAATATCTGGAGCTCTAGCAAATAAAAAAAATACATAAAGCGAAATTAAGCTAATATTTTGCCAAGACTTTCTTGTAGAATATGCTTTAGCTGTAAACACAATCCAATTACCTTAGTTAATATTTTATAAATTAAAGTTTAAAAAAGTTGGTAAAAATGGCTTGTTTAAGCATATTTATAATTTAAACAAACGATTAGAAATTAAATGTAATTTACTTAATCTATACAATAAGGATACATAGAGAACGCCTAGACCATATGTTAAGCTGCGTTTAAAGTTAATAGAAGAAGCTTCTTTAAAATATTTGGTGGGGCAAGAAATTTCTCCTACACGAAATTTATGGTAAAGTGCCGCACATAGCATTTGATTATCAAAAATAAAATCATTAGAAAACTGATTTAAATCTAGAGATAAAAGCACTTCTTTCGTCCATCCTCGGTAACCAGAATGGTATTCGGATAATTTACAGTTAAGAAACACGTTTTGGATAAACGTCAACCAACGGTTTGCTGCATATTTATACAAAGGCATACCGCCTGCAACAGCGCTTTTGCCAAGTATTCTAGAGGCTATAATGATGTCATAATGACCAGAAACCAACATGTTTACCATAGCCCCTAACAATTTTGGACTGTATTGATAATCAGGATGCAACATAATAACAATATCTGCGCCACGTGAAAGAGCCGCTTGATAGCAGGTCTTTTGGTTCGCGCCATACCCTAAATTT
>NZ_CAWUGZ010000023.1:0-1783 GCF_963921845.1 Commensalibacter sp. Nvir
GTTTATTTCAGGCAATAAGCAAGGTGAACATGAAAAAAAGCAATCAATGCCAACGGTCGTCAAAAATTTTAAATTGTATTTTGTTTTCTATCTGTTTTATAGGTTTAAATAGCACGAATGTTTTAGCACAAGATGAAATGAAGTTTCACAACCGTTATGAAAATTATGTAAATGAATTAAAACGTTTTCCCTGTAAAGACGTTATTATGTTTTCAGGCCAAAATGGTCTGAAGCCTTACAGTTTGTTTATACACTCAGCAAAAATTTCTTCTTTGTTAAAAAATACTTATGAGACCGCTTCTCTTAATAAATTAATCCAATCTACATTAGAGACCCGTAAAATATCGGTTGTGCATCGTTCTTGGGGAACCTTTGTCCAAGCAGCAAATTTTGTTTCACCGGATATCGCTTCTCAAACAAATTACGATGCTATATGGCTTAGGGATAGTGTCTGGGCTTATTTAGCTTTAGATAGTCAACATCAAGAAACTAGTCAGCAGGACGCTCATCAAGTTTTATTAACGTTGTGGGATTATTTGTCTACTCCTGAACAATTAAAACGAATGAAAGCTGTGATAGCAAATCCGTCGTTGTTGACAGGAGCTGAAGGACAAATGATGGCTCCCCATATTCGTTTTGATAGTAAATCTTCACATTTTGCGGATATTATGGTCGATGGTAAACCTCAATCTTGGACCCATAAACAAAATGATGCATTAGGATTGCTCATTGATACTGTATTGCAAAATATTGAAATCGGTAAGATAAATACACAAGAATGGAATCAAGATAATCGTTTAAAAGCTCTAATTTATTTAGTTGGGTATTTCGATAAAGCTCAATTTTATCAGATGGAAGATTCAGGGGCTTGGGAAGAAGCGTTAAGACTAAATACTTCTTCCATAGCTTTGGTTACTTCTGCTTTGGAAAATATGCTTAAATTGGTCCAACATCCTAATGAAAAAGAAGAAGGTTTTGTAAGAGCACTGCAAAAAAAGGCTCAAGCTCTTAGTATGTCACAAGTTATCAGCCAAGAAAATCTTTTGCGCTTGGTTGATCTTGGGTATAAACGAATCGATAAACAGCTATCGTTAGGCGGAGAATCACCAGATTACAAAAATGTAGATAGTCGTTACCGCAAAGCGGATGCTGCATTATTGAACTTAATCTATCCAGCGCAGTTGAAACGTTTAACCATAAAGCAAAAAGAACAAGTTTTAAATATTGTCGCTCCTTTAATGGGGGATATTGGAATACGACGTTATTTTAATGACAACTACCAATCTGCTAATTTTTGGTTTCATAATATTAAAACGGATACTGATAGTAAAAGTTATGAAGAGAGATTAAAACAGTTTGTGCCTGGAAGCGAAGCACAATGGTTCTTTGACTCATGGTATGCAAAATCAGCATTAATAGTCTATAAGGAAAATAGAAATCCTTATTACTGGGCTTTGGCCGTTCGTTCAATGAATCGGGCGTTATCGCAAATAACAGGTGAATACATGAAGGGCGCGGATGGTCAGCCCGTTCAAGGTAATTCTTTACCAGAAAGTTATAACTTTATTGCTCATAAAGGACAATTATGGGAAAGTCCAAGTCCTATTACTCCGTTAAACTGGTCAAAAGCTTCAATGACATTAATGTTTCATGAATTCAGTAAAATTTTAATCTCTAAATAAGATTTATAAGGCAGTAAATCTTTTTAACTTAATTAAGTTAATGAGGTATTTATTCCTAAAAAAGAGTTCGAGATAACATAAAATTGTTTTAAGAAAATAAA
>NZ_CAWUGZ010000024.1:0-14468 GCF_963921845.1 Commensalibacter sp. Nvir
CTATAAAGTTTATTCTAATAGGCTTCATAAAATTTTTAACAAATTTATAATTATAAAAAACTTTTCGTTACTTATTTTTCAACAAACAAAATTTAAAAAAACTATTTATATTTTTAATTCAAAATAAAAATACCAATCAATGGCGTAAAGTTAATTTTAAAAACTCAACTTACCGTTTTGGTTTTTAATAATGTTGATATAATTTTTTCAAGAATTTTCTCTACAGGTTGATCTGTATCAACAGAGATAACAGATTCGTCTTTCTCAGGTAATTCTAACGTTTTAAGTTGACTAGACAGCAAACTCGCCGGCATAAAATGATTGGAGCGATTTTTTAAACGTTTTTCAATAAGGGGAATAGACGCTTTCAAATAGATAAAATAATAAGGGCAATACAGATCACCTATTATTCTATCTCTGTATTTCCTCTTTAATGCCGAACACGTTAAAATACCTCTTCCACGATAAAAACGTTCACATGTTTTTAACCATTCATGACATTGATCAAGCCAAGGCCAACGATCTTCATCATTAAGCGCAATGCCTTTGGACATCTTTTGTATATTGTGCTCAGAATGTAAATCGTCTCCTTCCATGAAGGGCCAATTTAATCTTTGCCTTAACCCATTGGCAATTGTACTCTTTCCACAACCAGAGACACCCATAACAATTAACAAACAAGGCTTTATGTGAATTACATTGCTGGATAACACGCAGGATACATCCTCGAAAAATTAACGCTTCGTTTTCACAAACATTAACCCATAATACTGAACCTGTAGAGTCATACCTCGCTTTTTGGCTTATTAAACATAAGAATCATATCCCTCAACTTTGTAATTGAATCTGAAAATCAAACGGGTAAATCGATAGTATGAAACAAACGTTTGCAAATGAAGTTGACCGCTGTTGCTCATAATTTATGAAACCGTCCCTAGCATTATTTAATCCTAGAACTTTTAAAGAAATCTCTACGATTAAAATATTTAGGGAATTTTACACCATCTTAAAATTTGGGGTTGAACCTCTTCTTATTTTAGTAAATCAAATGCTTATAGCAATCCGAATCTAAAAATTTCTTTATTTAAAAGTAATAACAAACATCAAAGTAATATTTACTCATTTACTATTTTTTCAGATGTTGAATGCCTTTTTGTCCCGCAATCAAAACTTCATCCGTACAATAGGTAAACAAGCCATTTTCCATGACGCCTACAATTGCATTAATTTCTTTGCTCAGTCCACATGGATCTGAAATTTGTCCAAATTGACAATCCAGAATCATGTTTTGACCGTCGGTAATAAAAAAATCAGATGAGCCTTTTTTCATGCGAATTTCGATGGAAGCGCCTATTTTTTCAAGATGTTTTGCGGTAACTTGCCAACCAAAGGGGGCAACTTCTACTGGGACAGGGGTATGATCTCCCAGTCTATCCACCATTTTTCTCTCGTCCACCACAACGATAAATTGCTTGGAGGCATAACGAACAATTTTTTCTCTTAACAATGCACCTCCCAACCCTTTTATTAAATGAAAATCTTGATAGGTTACCTCATCCGCGCCATCAATATCCAAATCCAACTCCGGTGTTTCACCTAAAGTAGAAAGTTTAATCCCAAAAGATTCAGCCAACTGTGCGGTTTCAACTGAAGTGGGTACGCCGATAAACCGTAAATTTTCCTCTTGCCATCTTCTGCCCAAAGCACGCACAACCCAAGCCGCGGTACTACCGCTGCCCAGCCCTACTTTCATGCCTGATGAAACCAATGAAGCCCCAACTTCACCGACTTGCTGTTTGTATACGTCAATTTTATTGTCTTGTATCATCATTTTACGTTGCCAATCCCTATGAATAATTTTATTCACCACTTACCGCTTTATCAATTATCCAGTGCACTTCGCCTTCAGTCCGAACTGCGACAGAAGGATACTCTTTTTTTCCCTCTCTTACTTCCCGAAAAATTTGAGCTTTATTTTTGCCACTAACGACAAAAATAACAAAACGGCTCGATGCTATTATAGGGTATGTTAATGTCATTCTTTTATAAGGAGCATCGACAGGTTCACTCCACGAAACCCATTTTTGCTTTTCTTTCAAAACAGGGGATTTGGGAAATAACGAAGCTGTATGACCGTCCTCTCCTAATCCCAAAAGAACAATGTCAAAAAAAGGCTTACCTACCTGTAACCGATCAACATGATACACAGACTTTAATTCTTGTTCGTACAGTTGAGCGGCCTGAGCAACGTCCTCTAAAATTGGCATTGGATGGACGTTGCGAAAAGGAATGGTGATGTGCTCTAACAACGCTTTTTTGACCATGTAAAAATTACTGGCTTCGTTTGTATAAGGAACCATACGCTCATCCCCAAAAAACAAATGAATTCGATGCCAAGGAATACGATGTGCGTAATTTTCACTTCCTAATAACTCATACAGACGTTTTGGCGTCGATCCGCCAGACAAGGCGATTGTTATCGTACCTTCTTTTTTTCTTTCTGCTTGATGCATTATAAAGCTGGCTAAATAATCAGCCTGAGCGTTCGGGTCAGACAACACTAATACATATCCTGTTTTAGCCGTATGTCCTTTTGACGATATATCCTCAATAGTATCAACCATGATCAACTTTCAACGTGGGAAATGATTTATCCAAAGGTATAAAGATCGAATAATGCTTAGCATACCATTAAGCCCTAGGTATTACATAATTATAAACGGCGTAAGCCCAACCGTTTTCTTCGTTACTTTTAGTCTGCACATGAGCATGTTGGCAGACGTGCTTAGAAGATTGCCTCATAGCAATTGACAAACCCGCGATTTCCAGCATGGGAATATCATTATCCATATCGCCAATACAAGCGGTTTCAGAAATATCAATTTGTAATAAACGCCCTAACTCTTTCGCAGCAAAGCCTTTGTTTGCTTTGGGATGCGTAAGATCAAGATACGTTGGAGAGGATCGTAACGCTCGAACACGTTGAGGATAAAACCTGTTAATTTTTTCTGCTACACGATCCAATAACGCGGTATCTTTCGATACGCCTTCAATTTTGGTAATACGCGTTGCGTATTGATCGAGATTCTCAATCACTCTAGGTGTTTCTCCCACCAAAGACATTTCACGGGCTACAAAAGGATCGTCTAGGGTAAATACAGACCAATCAAACCCTCCAAATATCCATACATTAATTTGATTTTGATTTAATAACTGGCAAATACTTTTAGCATCTTCGGAATCCATAGCCATATTGGAAAGAATTTCTTCTTCAAAGCTAATAATTTCTCCACCATTCAAAGCAGCATAAGGCGTAGTAATATTCAGGGCTTCGAAATAAGATTTTATGCCTTGTGGCGGTCTACTACTGACTAAGCAAAGCTTTATACCTGCTTTCTCCAATGCTATTGCTGCTTCAATTGTCTCCCTTGTGAGTTGTTTATCGGCAGGAACGAGCGTACCATCAATATCAGAAACTAATAATTTTATTTTACTCCCAGTAAACTCTTTTCGGCCATTTTTAATACAATCACTCACCGAACTTTCTCCCCATTATAAAAACAATATAGACAATTTTTATCTCACAAAACTCATCCTTATGCGAAACCTTGGCAATAATAAAGTATGAGAAGAATTTAGATTAACAATAAAATCTACAATCGTAAAAACTTAACTTCAAGGCCTTTGAATTTAGGCGTTAGAAATGAACCAAGGTGACCATGAAACAATCCATCCATGCGAAAAATGTATTATTTTTCTCTTTAGCTTATCTAACCTTATTTTTTTCTGTGATTATTGTATAACTTCACAAACAAAACTAAGATTTTTACATGAGTTGTATGGTTAGAAATTGGAATCTGGAAAAAATATTTATTAGATTATCATTACTAAATCTTGTTAATCTAATCCACTACCAACACTACCCAATGGCTATGACCAAAAAAATCCATTTTTTCGAACTTTTTCGTTATTTTTTACTTTAAATACATAACTTGAACATAATTTTAAGCGTGAAAATATTTTTATTTAAAACAACATTGTCTTTATTTTTTAATACGCTCTACGTTATCTCAATATCAAACTTTTATTCCAGCAAAATTGAAAAGCTCAATGCATCTCTGTGAACTCTATTTCAACTTAATACTTGTATTACTGCTTTTATATTTGTGCATATATCAAGCCAGGAACTATTTTACCGCCCAAAAAACTTATCCGAAAACATCTTAGCAATAAAAGAAAACTAGATTTTATCGACTCTAAAAATAGCAATTAAAAAGTAACGCTTCTTCTGACTTTATTCTGAGAGCAATATTAAAAAAAGCCTTAAAAACTTACCTAAGGCTTTTTTATCAATAATGTTAGGAAAAACGCTTATTTTTTCTCAACATGTCCGCCAAAGCCAAAGCGCATTGCAGATAATATTTTCTCTGCATACGTATTGCCTGAACGAGAACGAAAACGTGTAAATAAAGCCGAGGTAATAACAGGCGCGGGTACTGCCTCTTCAATTGCAGCTTCCACGGTCCAACGTCCCTCACCGGTATCCGCTACATCCCCTTTAAATTGACTAAGATCGCCATCGTTCGCCAAAGCACCCGCACAAAGATCCAATAACCATGAAGGAATAACGCTTCCACGCCGCCAAACTTCTGCAATATCCGCCATATTTAAATTAAAACGCTGATTTTCTGGAAGACGATCTGAACCTTTCATACGCATAATATCAAATCCTTCTGCATAGGCCTGCATCATACCGTATTCAATTCCGTTATGAACCATCTTTACGAAATGACCAGAACCTGCAGGACCACAATGCAAATACCCCTTTTCAGCACGAGGGTTCAAATTGGAACCACGCCCTTGAGTACGTGGAATATCCCCTATCCCCGGGGCAAGGGACTCAAGAATAGGATCAATATGATCGACCGCTTCTTGGTTGCCGCCGTACATCATACAATAACCCCGTTCTAGTCCCCAAACGCCACCAGACGTTCCAACATCGACGTAATGAATATTTTTTGCGTCAAGATACTGGGCACGACGCATATCATCCTTATAAAAAGTATTACCGCCGTCAATGACAATATCCCCTTTGTTTAATACGTTGCCTAAAGCCTCAATGGCTTTCTCGGTAACCTCTCCTGCTGGCAACATAACCCAAATAATTTTTGGCGAAGGAAGTTTAGCTACAAGATCTTCTAAGTTTTCAGCAATCGAACTTTTGGGTGCCTCTGCCTGTACTTTGTCACTTACACTACGTGTGCGATTTAATAACACGACTTCATGACCATGTCGGGCTAAACGAACGGCCATATTACCGCCCATTCTTCCCAGTCCATACATACCTAATTTCATAGAACCTATGACTCCATAATAACATTATCAAAAAATAAATGCCTTATCTTTAAAATAAGATAAGGCGCAAATTAATTACAAAGCACTTAAGACAATCTTGCTAAAGGAATGTAACCCTGATTTTAAGTCTCCCTTAATGTGAATACGTATAACCCTCCGATCACGTTCTGATAAAACATCGAAATCTCCACGGGCTTGGGCTTCTTTAACAATGCTAAAGGTGTACTTTTCTCCAGGAACAGGCAAATCTTTCGCATCATCTGCTGTAATTTGTAAAAATACACCTGTTTTTGGACCCCCCTTATACGCTTGACCTGTTGAATGAAGAAAACGAGGTCCAAATTCAGCAGCGGTAGCAACTTTCTTCTTATCGCGAATAGCTAGGCGCAGCTCCTGAATCCAAGATCGAGTTTCAGGATCTCTTTCTACATACGCCAAAATACCCACATAATCGCCGGTTTTAATTTTTGAAAATAGAGTTTTAAGGACGTCTAATAAAGACTGAACCGATTTCAAAGAAGATTGTTCTGCTTTCCCTGCATATACAGCAAAATTATTATCCTCAAATACAGAATCAATCACGGGTAAAGATCCATGCTCATTATAAGCGTTCGTAATTTTTTTGGTCTCGATTTTACTTGCCTCTACATCCGGCTGATCAAAAGGATTAATTCCTATAAAAGCACCCGCAACTGCTGTAGCAAATTCTGTCTGAAAGAAAACTTGAGCTAATTGAGCTTTGTTATGCAAATTCAACGTTACGACAGGATGACCCGCACTCTGCAAGGATTGTAGAGCTTTTTCTTGCTGACGATCGTCTTGATTGCCTAATTTTAAATGAATAAATAAACGATCGTTGCCATACAGTTCAGGAGCACTCAAAGTTTCTTCATCAATAGGAATAATACCCGTCCCTTGCTTTCCCGTTGATTCAGCAAGAAGCTGCTCAAGCCAAGATCCAAGGGAAATAATAGCCTTAGAGGCAACGATAGTAAATTTGTCTCGCTTAAGGTTTGCAACGGATGTGCCCCAAATAGCCCCAAGTTGCACGCCAGGATTTTGTGCAGGCGGTGCTCCAGCAGAGCACATTTTTTCCATTCTCTGGGCCGAATACAAAAACTCTTTTAAAGGTAAACCTGCCGCCGCTGCAGGGACAATACCAAAATTAGATAAAACCGAGTATCGACCTCCAATATCTTTTTTACCGTAAAATATCTTCCAAAACCCATCCCTTTTTGCCACGTCTTCCATATGCGATCCAGGATCAGTAACCGCAACAAAATGTTGGCCTACCTTATCCCCTAGAACCTTACGTGCTTCATTGAAAAAATAAGCTTTCAATATATTCGGTTCTAAAGTGCTTCCTGATTTTGAAGAAACAACAAATAATGTTTTTTTCAAATCTACTTTTTGTTGAAAGGTGTAAATTTGCTGGGGGTCTGTACTATCCAGCACATGTAAATGGGGATAACCCGCCTGATGACCAAAAACTTCTCCCAAAACTTCTGGTCCAAGACTGGAACCACCCATGCCCAATAAAAGAATATCTGTGAAGCCTTTGGCTTTTACTTCTTTTTGAAACGCTTCCAATTGGCTTAAATTGTTAATTTGTTCATCAACAATATCCAACCAACCAAGCCATTTACTTTCATCTTCCCCTGTCCAAACGGAAGAATCTTTAGCCCAAATTTTGCGAACATACCCTTTCTTGCGCCAGTTCTCTAATCCTTTATTAACCCATTCTTCGTGTTCAAAGGTAAGAGCTGCGTTCATATGCAACAATTCATCCCCTTGCAAAGCAATTTGTTTTGCTGCTACGGAACCTAGCAACTGATCAAAAGCCTCGGCAAAAGCAACAACCCCTTCTTCAAGAAGTTTTTTCGTGGTCCCAGCTAAATCAAGTCTTAAGCGCTCCGCTTCAGAGATAGTTTTTTTTGCCTCCTCAACCTTTTGGTCCAGCGTACGCGCTGCAGTTCCGTGATCCCGAAAAGCATCTAAAGTTGCTGGTGGTATGGTATTGACCGTATTCTCACCAATCAAATTATCAATATATAGGGTGTCTGGGAATGTTTTGTCTTTACAACCTGTGCTCGCCCAAAGAAGCCGCTGAGGTTTAGCACCCGCAGCAGCAAGTTTTTTCCAACGTTCACTATTTATAATTTTAAGGTAATGCTGATACGCTAACTTAGCATTTGCTAGAGCAACTTGACCACGCACTGCTTTCAATGCGGCCCGTTCAGTATCACCGTTGGCTACCCGCTCATCAATTTTTTTATCAATTTCTGTATCAATACGACTTACAAAAAAAGAAGCAACGCTGGCAATATGATCAATTTTCTGACCTTGTGCCAAACGGTTTTCGAGCCCCACAATATAAGCTTCCAATACATTTTTGTAGGTATCCAGAGCAAATAATAAAGTAACGTTAACGTTAATACCTTCAACAATTGCACTTTGAATAGCCGGAATACAAGGCTCTGTCGCAGGTATTTTAATCATCAAGTTTTTTTCAGCAACTTTATTCCAAAGGCGTTTGGCTTCTTCAATCGTTTTTTGCCCATCCATCGCAATATAAGGGGAAACTTCTAAGCTAACGTATCCATCAATACCTTTTGTCTTTTCCCACACAGGGAATAAAACTTTGCACGCAGCTTTTATATCGTCAATTGCCATTGTTTCGTAAAGAGTGGCAACGTCGGTAATGTCATCAGCAGCCAGTTGCTTAAACTGTTCATCATAATCCGTTCCATGCCCCATAGCTTTTTCAAAAATAGAAGGATTGGATGTAACCCCTTTTAACCCATCTTCATCGACTAATTTTTTTAATCCCCCCTTTTGGGTAAAAGAGCGTTGAATAAAGTCTAACCAGGGCGATTGACCATATTTTTCTAATTGTATAAGAGGATTTTCGACCATTTGATGTGCTTTCAATATTATATAATAATTCTCTACAAGCATGTGCCGAAACTTTTGGTACGGCTGGAAATGCTATAACGTTAGCTTCGACAGGAATTATATCTTTCTTATTTGTTTAATTGCGCTTGTGCTACCTTCAGAACGTTATCAAGGGTAAAACCAAATTTTTGTTTTAATTTATCAAAAGGTGCAGACGCTCCAAAACTATGCATCGCAATAACTGCTCCTTGTAATCCAACATACCGATCCCAACCTAAAGGCGAAGCTTGCTCTACTGCAACACGAGCGGTAACCTGTGGGGGGAAAACTTCATCACGATACGCTTTTGATTGTTCTTCGAAAATTTCCCAACAAGGCATTGAGACAACTCTTACTTTTTTACCCTGAGCCATTAGAACCTCATACGCTTGCATAATCAAGTCCACTTCACTCCCCGTTGCCATTAAAATCAGCTCAGGCAGCCCTTCACAATCAGCAAGAACGTAAGCCCCTTTGCGCAAACCAGATGCACAACTGTATTTCTGACGATCAATCGTTGGAAGGTTTTGTCTGCTTAAGGCTAAAATAACAGGATGCGTATCTTGTTGCATAATCAACTTCCACGCTTCGATAACTTCATTAGCGTCCGCTGGTCTTATAGTATATAAGTCCGGAGTGGCACGAAAATGTGCAAGTTGTTCAATGGGTTGATGCGTCGGTCCATCTTCGCCAACCCCGATGCTATCATGGGTAAATATATACACGACAGGCAAATGCATAAGCGATGCCAAACGTATAGGATTTTTCATATAATCTGAAAAAATAAAGAAACCAGCAACAAAGGTACGTAGACCGCTTAATGTAATACCATTCGCAATAGCCCCCATTGCATGCTCTCTTACCCCATAATGGAGGTTCCTGCCTGAATATTCCCCATTATAGTTTGGATTTTGGAAAGAGCCCGCTCCTGGGAAATCCAGATGCGTTTTTGTTGAAGGCGAAAGATCGGCTGCTCCCCCAATAACCCAAGGGACATTTTTCGCAATAGCGTTCAAAACTTTACCGGAACTGGCGCGTGAAGCAATACCCTTAGCGTCTGCGGGAAATACAGATATATCTTTATCCCAACCTTGAGGTAATTTATGGGAGAATATATCCTCAATTTGCTGACCTAACTCAAGATACTCTACTTTGTAATTTTTATAAAGCTCTTCCCATTTTTTACGAGCTTGGGAACCACGTTTCCCTATTCCCTCAGCAAATTGCTTCAAAACTTCTTCAGGAACATAAAAATCTTGATCTTCTGGTAAGCCAAGATATTTTTTTGTGGCTTTTACCTCTTCAACGCCCAAAGCTTCGCCATGCACCCCAGCGGTTCCGGCTTTATGCGGTGAGCCATAACCAATAACGCTGTCAATAATAATTAAACTGGGAGCATCAGTTTCTGAACGAGCTGCCGCTAAGCTCTTTTGGAACTCTTCAATATTATTCGCATCCCCAACTTCATGTATTTTCCAGCCCATGGCTTCAAAACGTTTTCCCACATTTTCTGTGAACGCCAAATCAATGGATCCTTCAATAGAAATACGGTTGCGATCGTAGACCCAAATAAGGTTACCTAATTTTAAATGGCCAGCCAAAGACCCAGCTTCATAGGAAATGCCTTCCATGCAATCCCCATCACCACAAAAAGCGTACACATAATAATCAAACAGGGGGTATCCTGGCTTATTATAAGTTGCAGCAAGCCATTTTTGTGCAATAGCCATTCCTACGGAGCTCGCAACTCCCTGACCCAATGGCCCTGTAGTCACTTCAACCCCTGCTGTATGGCGGTATTCTGGGTGTCCTGGTGTTTTTGAATCAAGTTGTCTAAATTGTTTTAAATCCTCTATCGTTAAGGAAGGCTTATCCTCTACGGTACCAACCGAACTGACATCACGAATATTCGTCAAGAAAATCATGGAATAAAGAAGCGCTGAAGCATGTCCTCCAGAAAGTACAAAACGGTCTCTTGCGGGCCATAAAGGATCAGAAGGGTCATAATTTAAAATATTATTCCATAACACATACGTTGCCGGAGCAAAATCCATAGGAGTTCCAGGGTGTCCAGAATTGGCTGCCTGCACTTGATCAATTGCCAAACCACGTATTGTGTTAATACACAATTCATCAATATTCATTACTACTCTCCTTTATAAAATTTCTGCCCTATTATCGAGCCGTTGCGTTTAATTGTAATACCCATCCAAAAAAAGGAAACAAAAAAAACACCATCAAAATATTCTAAGCTTTCAGAGTTTTAAAATCATAGTCAAGCTCTAACCGCCGTCCTGATTTAACCAAGTTAATGTTATGATTTGTTAACAAAAACGACAGGTTTTATCACGCTAAAAACAAGAAAGCTAATACCTCGTAATTACAAAATCTTCATAGCATGAAATTTGCGAAAGTTGTAATGTGCATTTCTTAATAAAAATTATTATAATGCTATACTGAAACCAACCAGCCCAAATTTTAAAGACTAGTGTTTGAACTTAATGAACTTATTCTTCACTTTTTTTCCGTGTAGAGATAAAATGGTTAGGAATATATATTAAGTTAATCATTCTAGAGAAAATTATGGTCCGTAATACCTTCCAAAACAAACTGTTTTCAACACCCCATATAAACTCAAAATTTTCTTCTAAACAAATTGAAACCCTTTATTTAGATTCAGCAAGAAATGGTGAAATTGATTTGCTTGATGAATTCATTAAAGCAGGCATGAATATTAACCATCAAAATGGTGACGGCCACACCCCCCTTATTGTTGCAACATATAACAATCAAGTAGCAACAACCCAGTATTTACTCAAAAAAAATGTAGATCCAAATATCAAAGACAATCAAGGAGCTACGGCCTTAACAGGCGTTGCGTTTAAGGGATACACCTATATTGCAAAAAATCTTGTTGAAGCAGGAGCAATCGTTGATACTGAAAATAATTTGGGTCGCACACCTCTTATGTTCGCCATACTTTTTGGACGGTATGAAATGATCCAATTTCTTTTAAGCGTTGGTGCTGATCCTAATCATTTAGATGGAGAGGGCTCAAATTCTATTCAGTATGCAGAACGACAAGGTAACACAACTTTAATTCAACTTTTAAAAAAATCCATTCATTAATTTTTTACCTATAGGACATAAAATTGAATAGCCCTTTTTGGAGTGCGTTTGTCAACAGCATTGTACCGTATATTCCTGGTGAACAACCAAAAATTTCTAACATAATAAAACTTAACACTAATGAAAACGCTTACGGAGTTTCTCCTAATGTTTCAAACGCATTAAAACAAGCAATTGGAGACAATTTAAAACTTTATCCTGATCCAACTGCAGGACAACTACGTCAGGAACTGGGACGTCTACACAAAGTCAACGAGGATTGCATTTTTATCGGCAATGGTTCTGATGAAGTGTTAGGTTTTGCTTTTCATGCTTTGTTAAAGCATAATAAGCCAGTACTTTTTCCTGATATAACCTATAGTTTTTATCCTGTTTATTGTCGATTATTTGATATTTCCTTTCACTGTATTCCTCTTAATGATTCTTTTGAAATTAATC
The DNA here is from genome assembly GCF_963921845.1 of Commensalibacter sp. Nvir. Lineage (NCBI taxonomy): Bacteria > Pseudomonadati > Pseudomonadota > Alphaproteobacteria > Acetobacterales > Acetobacteraceae > Commensalibacter > Commensalibacter sp. Nvir. The sequence continues at coordinate 11,857 of NZ_CAWUGZ010000024.1, forward strand.
TTCAAGATTATCAGAACCGTGAAGCTTGTGGCATCGTTATTACCAACCCGAATGCCCCGACTGGAATATTACTTAAAAGTAATAGTATTGCCAACTATTTAGATACCCATCCTCATCAACTCGTTATTGTTGACGAAGCCTACATTGATTTTGGAGGGGAAACAGTAATTCCTTTTGTTAAAAAATACCCTAATTTGTTAGTTGTGCGTACTTTTTCCAAATTTTATAGTTTGGCAGGGTTACGCGTTGGCTATGCTGTAGGACAACCTGATTTAATTGAAGGCATAGTAAGGGTAAAAGATAGTTTCAATTCTTATCCTCTTGATTATATGGCTCAAATAGGGGCAGTTGCAGCGGTAAAAGACATTCAATGGTCCATAAACAATGCACGTTCTATAATCAAAAACCGAAAAAATTTGATAGATGCTTTAAATCAATTAGGCTTTCAGACTCTAGATTCAAAAGCAAATTTTATTTTTACCTCTCATCCCCTACATGAAGGAAAAAAAATCGCAAACTATTTAAGGGATAATAAAATTCTAATTCGCCATTTTGACTCACCAAGAATAAAAAACTGGCTTAGAATAACCATTGGCAATGCTGAAGAATGTAAACGTCTAATTGAAGCACTAGCACAAATGAATTAATCCATTTTCATTATATTCATAACTCGTCACATTCCTTCAATTGTTTTTATGATCTTAACAAATTATTAATTGACAGAATTTTAGAACCCCCGTAGAAGGTTGGCAATGATACTTAAGCAATCGCGTTAATCGTTCGCCATTGTTTAGATTTATCATTAATCCAATACATAATTATCACTTAAGACAGGGATGTGACATATGTTCATGCAATCACACCGTCCTCTACGTAAATATCCTATCCATTTTAAATCTTTCGTGGCTATTTGTACAGAAATTCCAATAATTCTAATTGGAATGCAAGTCGCCAGTCATGCGAGGGATTCTGCTATTATTAGTCAAGGGGCTTCACCCTCTACCAACTCGAGTGGGGCCAACCCTACCAAAAAAACTCCACCGCCAGCAAAAATTCTCGACCAAGATACAGGGCAGCACCCTGAAAACAATGATATGCTCCTCGGTGATATCCAGGGACTTCGTCCGTGGATGGCTCAATATGGTTTAACCTTTACCGCTGTCGATATAAATGAAGTGTGGGGCAATCCACATGGAGGGACTAAACAAGGGGCAGCTTACGAAGGAATGACCACCCTAACTTTAAATTGGGATCCAGAAAAACTTACAGGGATCAAAAATGGCTTATTCAACGTAAGCGCATTACAAATACGAGGAAGAACATTTTCTAGTGAAAATCTTAGCAGTCTTGCCCCTATTAGTGGCATCGAAGCAAGACGTTCCACTCGTCTTTGGGAACTGTGGTACCAGCAAGGATTTTGGGATGACAAACTTAGTGTACGTATCGGTAAACTAAGCCTCGATCAAGAATTTAATATCAGCGATTATGGCACATTGTTTTTGAATGCATCGTTTGGTTGGCCAATGATAAGCTCTGTTGATACCTATAGCGGGGGGATTGCTTATCCTCTTTCCTCGCCAGGTATACGCTTTAGCTTCCAACCCAATAAAAATTGGACCAATTTATTTGCCGTAACAGATGATAACCCTAATGACGTTTCCTTTTGCAACCCTTCTGGGGCTTTTACCTGCGACCCACAGGCTAAAAATCTTTCTGGCACACAGTTTAACTTTCGTACTGGGGTTTTCATTATTAATGAACTGCAGTATCACCTCAACCCAGAATCGGACGACCAACCTCAAAATTATGGATATCCTGGAAGTTATCGGCTCGGTGCCTATTTTGATAGTGCAGGCTTTCCAGATCAACGTTACAATGCATTAAAACAACCTTTAGCCAATCCTTCTGTAGAGCAATCAGCATACATGCGTCGAACGAATTGGTCTGTTTACGCTATTGCCGATCAAATGATTTGGCGTTCTTCGTCAGACAGTATTCACTCCGCTGGTATTTTTGGAAGGATACAAACCGCACCCGGCGATCGAAGTCCCATTAATGTAGCTGGCGATGCAGGCATTGTTTATAAAGGTATTTTTGGAAACGAACACGATTCCGTTGGTTTAGGGTACGGATTTGGAAGTTTTAGTGACCGAGCAAGGCAATATGATCGTGATTATCGCTATTTCAACGATCCCAATTGGCGCGTAAGAGGTACCGAACACCATTTGGAAATGACTTGGCAAATTCAAGCAACACCTTGGCTAGAACTCAAACCTGATTTTCAATATATATTTAATCCCGGTGGGGGCTTACAACTTAATGAAGGCTACCATAAACGGATACAAAACGAAGCAATTTTTGGTTTAAGATCTACTGTAAACTTCTAATAGCATTTATTTATCACAGGGAGTTTCAAAATAAACTCCTTGTGAACCTGTACCGTCGTCTCCTACCCAGTTGGATAAGTTATTACAAATATAAAATAAAACAATACTATTCTTTAAAAATAACTTATAAAAGTATAACAATTTAATAATCAATTAGACATAATATAATAACATTAAACAAATAAAGATTATAATTGATAAAAGTTTTAAAATAATATTTGCATT
>NZ_CAWUGZ010000025.1:0-6255 GCF_963921845.1 Commensalibacter sp. Nvir
GTTTATGAAAGATACCTGTCAAGATGGCAACACCGTTATCACAGATTTTGAAAAAGATGGCACCAATAATAAAATAGAATTACTTAATTTTGGTCTTGATAAAAATAGTTTACAAGAATTGCTCAACAATTCCCAAGATGGCCAAAATGGTAATGCAGTCATAAAACTGAATGGTCATACGATCACGTTTGAAGGGGTTGATATATCCAAACTCCGTGCCGATCAATTTGAACTTTATAATAATCCTTCGAAATAGTTTTTTAACATTTTAAAATACGTTAAAGCTGGTTACTATTACCTAGTAGCCAGCTTATTAAATAATATGAATAAAATATGGACAAAAAAAACAAATTTGAAACAAGTCACCATATAAATCAAAATGAAAAACTTGTTCAAGAATTATACCTTGCTTTTTTATTGCAAAGCAATGCTTTTACTGAACTTAATGAACAAGTTGAGTATCAAAATAAACTCATTCAAAGAATAAAGCATTCAATAAGTTGGAAGATTACTTTACCACTAAGAATAGCGTACTACTTAAAAAAGAAACAATTTAGATCACATGTGAAAACAAGGATCAAACAAAAGTTTTCGAGTGGTTGTGCATTATACAAAAATTGCAAAATAAAATTATTTGAATATAAATTGAGATCTTATTTAAAATTTAAATTTTTTCCAAATTTTTTATTCCACAATAACTATTTTAAAAACCCAACCGTTTCAACGAGTAAAATTGATGCTCCTTCATTAATAACATATGCGGATCAATTTAAATCTATAAGAAAAAAAAACGTAAATCCCACATCACTGAGGATTTTTGTAAATAACATGATACTTATAGTTGCCGAAGTAACATTGCCACAATGTTATAAATACAGAGTCTTGCAAAAAAAAAGGTATTTAGAAGCTCTGGGATGGGTTGTAACAATTGTAGATTGGCGTGACGAAAAAAAAGCATTTTTTGCCCTTCAATTTTGTTGTCATGTTATTTTTTATCGTGTACCTGGCTTTCAATCGGTATTACAGCAAATACAAGAAGCTAAAAGATTAAGTCTAAATCCATGGTGGGAAGTAGATGATTTAATTTTTGATAAATCATTATATTCAGAATGTGGGTTTATGGATTTCCTTTCTAAAAGTGAAAAGAAGTTATTACTTTCTGGTGCTGAGTTGTATCGAAAAGCCATGTTAACTTGTGAACACGGTATTGCATCAACGCGGACATTGTCTCAACTTATGGTTAATGCTGGATTAAAAAAAGCATATACTATCGAAAATTCTTTAGATAAAGAAACTTTAGAGATCATTGAAAACATTAAAAATGACGATTTGATACGTTCTAAAAAAGAAAAAAAAACAACAATTGTTATTCTTTATGGCTCGGGCACTAGCACTCATGATACCGATTTTTTGGTGGCGGCACAAGGTATAGCGGCAGTATTGATTAAAAATGCAAATGTACAATTTTGGATAGTTGGTGAGCTGCAATTGCCTGAGATGTTTAAAAAGCTTACGAATCAGATAAAACGGATTCCTTTTCAATCTTTTGAACGTTATCTTCGGTTGTTGGCTTATGCTGATATCTCCATAGCCCCCCTTGAAAATATTACGTTTAATGATGGTAAAAGTAATATTAAATATCTAGAAGCCTCCATGTTAGAAATTCCATCGGTTTGTTCTGCTACACAGACTTTTAAAGATATTATAAAAGACAATGTGAATGGTTTTCTTGCTTCATCGTCGCAGAAATGGGAAGATAAAATTACCCTTTTAACACAATCATCATCATTGCGCAGACAAATAGGAAATAAAGCATGGAATACGATTACCCAAATTTATCTTCCTGAAATCATTTGTAAACAACAAGTGGAGCCAATATTTGGCAAACCTATTGTACCCAAAAATAATCCGTTAAAAGTTTTAATTGTGAACGTATATTATGATCCTTATCGTTTTGGTGGAGCTACATTAGTGGCAAGTGAAATGGCTAAACGTTTTCATAGCCATAAAAACGTTGAGGTGGTCATTTTTACTCTTAGGCCTTTTGATGAAGGGGTCCCAGGGTTGCGTCGTTACAGTATAGAGGGAATAAATGTTTTTTCTTTACCAATGAATTCCACATTGTCCAGTGTAGAAAATTTCCTTAATTCGAACGTTTCGCACGCGTTTGAAGAGGTTTTAAAACTTATTCAACCTGATATTGTTCATTTTCATTCCATCCAACATTTAGGCTTGCAATTGCCTGTTTTATGTCAGTATCACGCAATTCCGTACGTCATTACACTTCACGATGCGTGGTGGTTGTGTGACAGACAATTCATGATTAAGCCTGATGGTAAATATTGCTTTCAAAATGAAATCGATTTAGTGGTTTGTCAATTTTGTCAACTAGGAAAAAATTACTTAGAAGCACGAATGGTGCTTAGTAAAGAAATTTTAAATAATTCTTCTTTATTATTAAGCCCAAGCGATTCGCATAGAAACTTGTATATTCATAATGGAATTGATAAAGAAAAGATTAAAGTTAATCGTAATGGTGTGATCAGGCCTAAAAATAAACGTCCTAAACGATTACCAAGTTCAAGATTAAGATTTGGGTTTGTTGCGGGGGATGAACGGGTCAAAGGATACGACTTAATTCTAAACGTGTTTCAATCTTTGACCCAATCGGAATGGGAATTAAAAATTGTAAATAATAAAATAAGTATGGGGCACGCTTCGATCAATTTAATGAATAGGCAGTTTTCAGGACTTGTGAGTTTAGTACCGCCCTATAATTATGATTCAATGGATAAGTTTTTTTATGGTATTGATGTCTTATTATTTCCATCACAATGGAAAGAAAGTTATGGATTGACCGTTCGTGAAGCTTTGCTACGCGATGTATGGGTTATTTGTACACATCCTGGTGGCCAGTCTGAAGATGTGATTGACGGTATAAACGGAAATTATATTTCATTGAGTGGTGATGTAAGTGAATTGAAAAATATTGTTGAACATTTATTAAACAATGTGTCAAAATTTGACAATTATATTAACCCCTACAAGGAACAAATTGCTACATTGGATCAGCAAGTGAATGAGCTGTTAATGTATTATCGTCAAATTACTCAACCAGAGTATTCTTTCCAGCCTTAAATATGTATTTCCAAGCAGTTTTAAAATCATAAGAATTAACAAGGTATAAAAAACGTTTCCACCGGGGGATAACCGGTACATTTCGTTGCGAACAATTTTTTAGATATTGTGTAATATAGTGCTCAGGAAAAAAACGGTTATTTTTCATGAGGATATGGTAATAATTTAGCCAAAAAATACCGTAATAATTATCGCGCAGTAATTCTTTTTTTATAAAGGGTACATAGCCAGATTGAACGATACTGAGCCAGTCTAGATGCATAGGATTGATTTGTTGAGGATCTCGTGCAAAGCAATGTTTTCCCTTAGACCAGCACGCTTTATAATGTAACGACGGTGTTTGTCTTAGAATATTTCCGAGTTTTAATTCTCCGTTTCGAATAATTTCTGCTTTATTCATTTTGTTAAACTGTTGGATAAATAAACGCTGTATTTTGCTTGTATCCATTGCCTTACGGGATAGGCATAAAAACCAAGATTGAAAATGAGGAACAACTTCAAAACTTTCAACCAATCCCCATACATCTAATTTCTGATTTAACATATTATGAAATATAGGTTGTAAAGGATAAATCGGTCCCCACACACTGTCGTTTGCCAGTAAAATATAATCTGAGTTTTTAGTTACATTTTTATTTATAAGATACTGCCACGCTCCGAAATCTAGCCCTTCGTTTGGACGTAGATGAGGTATAATATTGTTAAGTTTACAGAAATTTCGTATATCAGGGGTTAAGTAAGTTTTTCCTGATAATGCAAGGTGTATGTTCCATCCGCATTGGGAAAGTTGATACAAATAGTGTTTAACATCTTTAGGGATTTCATTGCCTTTGATATAACTGGCAAATAAACAGGTTTTATATATCATGCGTTGGTTTTGAATTTAATTCACTTATGCGGTTTTAAAATATGCGTAGAATTTTAAATTAACAAAATTGTTGCTTTGAGTATGCTAATAAATGAAGTTCACCCTAAGAAATATTATTGACCTTATGATAATTAAGTGTTGAACAATAAAAGAGCTATATTGGGTTAAACATATACGGACTGAGTTGCTTTGTTAGATCAACAAAAAGTGATAGCGAATAGTAAAAAAAGAGTCCCCATAAGGTGCTTTAAAGAGTTATAGTTTATTTGTCTGAGGGGTAAATCAAGACACTATTGAAGTTATGGTGAAAAGGAAGGTGAACTTTTTTATTACCAATTTTTATTTATATACTACAAAGTAAAACATTTAATTATATGATTTAAGCACTAAAGATACTCAGCAAAAAGCCACCCATTATGGTGGTTTTTTGTTGGAAAAATCATAGTAAAGACGAGAATAGCCACCATAGGAAGATTTTGTCTTTAGGTTTAAATGTTTCATTAGTTTACCTAAATTTCTCTTCATAAAAGAAAATAACTTAACTTTATTTCTAAAATTAAATAATTCGATAGAAAAGTTCTTGTTAAAGAGGAATTTTGTCATCATTCGATAAGAGGTTTGTTTAATAAGTATTTCTCAGATAAACTATAGTTTTTTTTAGAGAGATATGTAGGAGGAGATTTTTGAGAAGTAGAAGGAATAAGTAAACCCACTATTTTTAGTTTTTCCTCTATAAATAAACGGCTTTGATTCTGATTTGATGACTTTGTTTCTCTTTATAGGTCAATCAGGCTTCTCATATAAGGCCAAAGCACATCAATATACTCTCTACGAAGATGACTTAAATCCTTATTATGAGAAAAATATTGCCAATGTATTTTTAAAAAATCTAAGATTTTCTCCTCATTGTAGATAGAGTGTGTACAGGAATCTATTGCTAAGTTAATAAAACGAACCCCTTCATTAATATCCCAATAGTATTTCCAATTTGTTTTAATTTCTCGCCTGTCGCTATTATACCCTATGTGTTTTAAATCAGCATAAACAGTTTTAGCCACATTTTTGATTGCATTTTCCATAATAGTGGTAATCGTTCGCTCTTTAATTCAAACGATGAATTCTAAGGCAAACCTTGTTTTTTAGTCTAATCGTATCGTTAAACTTTCTGATTTCTTGATAGTATTCTTTTTGCTTAATTTAACTATCGTTTATTACCTATTATAAAAATGCACTTATTTATTAACATATGCACGGTAAAAGAATTGCAAGTAACACTTAATGCAAACGTTACAATCCTATCACGGCGGGGTATTTTCTACCCGTTCATGCCTTGCTGCTCATTATTCCCATTTTAGGAAGTTTTTTTGCGTCGTGTGGTTTATCGGTCTTTAGGTTGTAATCCAATGGATTTTCCACCAACGGGCGAGCTCGTTACTGTTGCTTGTACAGGTCTTTTCCTCGGGCTAGCGGTTATGGTGTTGACCCAGTGTTAACTTTTCTTTGGCCGCTTGGGTAATAAAGTGTGAACGGTTGTTAGATACTTTGTCAATTTTTTGAATAATATCCTCAGGCAACGTTATATTGATTCTGCGTACACGTTCCTTAGGAAAATAAATATCAACCAAGAAGGCGACTGCTTTTTGATTTTCTTTGCTGGACATTACTTGATCAAGGGTAGAAGGATAAGGAATAGTTTCTTTGTCTTCAACCATGCCTTTGATATGAAAATCTAACGCTTCACGAGCAAGATCTTTAGCTTCTTCTAAAGTAGACCCTGCGGATATACATCCAGGAAAATCAGGAAATTCGACGCCATAATCGCTGTGGTGTTCTTTACGAATGAGGGCAATAAAACTTGTCATGGGGTTTCTCTCAATTTCATCTTCGCTTGTTTTTCAATACTTTTTACCGTGCCAATAGGTAAATCTCTTGTTGGATGAGGAACCGTCACGCGGCCTTTGTAGTGAGGATGTTTAAATTGCCAATGGTCACCTTTTGTAGCCACGTGCTCCCATCCATTTTTCTTTAATATCGAAATAATCAAACGGCTATTCATGTGTATAAATATACACATTTATCGTCCGTTAATCAACTAGAAAAGGTAAAGTATGTCGACCTATTTTCAAAACGCCCAAACGGGCGTAATGACGGCGGACACGTCGGACCTGTTAACGGAAGTGCAACAAGAGTTTATCAGTGCGTTGGGGGAGAATTTGTCTTTGGACGCTTCAACGCCACAAGGCACATTG
>NZ_CAWUGZ010000026.1:0-12901 GCF_963921845.1 Commensalibacter sp. Nvir
AGTTTATACAGATTCATGTATAAATATTTCCTTTGAATTTATAAACCATCGCACGGTATATTTATTAAATTCACAGCAATAATCGGTTCGAGGACACCCATGACGCTTAATTTAACCATTCCACAACCCACTTATTCTGACTTCACCCCTCGTATCACGGTCATCGGTGTAGGTGGAGGGGGTACGAATGCGGTTAATAATATGATTCTTATGAATCTTAAAGGGGTTGAATTCGTCGTTGCAAATACCGATGCGCAACAACTAATGAACAGTCACTCCGATTATCGTATTCAATTAGGGCTTCACCTTACCGAAGGATTAGGCGCAGGTGCAAAGCCAGAAGTAGGTCGTCAAGCCGCAGAAGAAGCTTCTGAAGAAATTGCTCGTCATATGGAAAATGTTCATATGATTTTTATTACCGCGGGTATGGGTGGCGGGACAGGAACCGGTGCCGCACCTGTTATTGCTCAGATGGCAAAAGAACGCAATATTTTAACTGTTGGTGTCGTAACAAAACCTTTTACATTTGAAGGTGCCAAAAGAGCGCGCCTTGCAGAAGCCGGCATCGCCGAATTACAACAGTATGTGGATACCTTGATCGTTATACCCAACCAAAATCTATTCCGTACCGCTAACGAAAATACTACGTGGAAAGACGCCTTTAAAATGGCGGACGAAGTTCTGTATATGGGTGTTAAAGGGGTCACCGATTTAATGATGTCGCCAGGTTTAGTTAACCTTGATTTTGCTGATATTCGCACCGTTATGGCAGAAATGGGCAAAGCCATGATGGGTACTGGAGAGGTAGAAGGAGAAGATCGCGCCACACGGGCAGCAGAACTAGCCATTTCTAATCCACTTTTAGAAGATACCTCTATGGCCGGAGCAAGAGGGCTGCTTATAAACATTACAGGCGGTGAAGACTTAACATTGTTTGAAGTCGATCAAGCTGCAAACCGCATTAGGGAAGAAGTTAAGGAAGATGCCAATATAATTTTTGGATCAGCAATTGATGAGAGTTTAAACGGTAAAATAAGGGTTTCTGTTGTCGCTACAGGAATTGATAGTCAGTTTAAATATAGTAAACAAGACAACCAAACTCAGGATTCAAATCCGTCTGATGCTATTGAAAATACAGAGCATTCTACCACAGATCAAGCCGATACGTCTATTGCTACGGCGACAGCAAATACTATTAAAAAATCTCATCAAGACGTTACTGAGCCCGACCTTAAAACTGAAACAATAATCCCACAAAACACTAACCAAGAACCCAAAGCTCCCCCTCCAGATTCTGTGCCTGAACGCGTATCAAAAACCTCTCCTCGATCAGGTTTATTCTCTGAATCAAAACAACGTTCAGACGATACAGCTGCTTCCTCTTCTCGTAGTCTATTTGGTATTGTAACCGGGGCACTGCGAGGAAATAAAAGTGGTATTGACTCCAAATCTGAATCCACTAAAAACGAACCCACTATCTTTAATACGCAAGCTAGCGTTTCTAACGTTGATAGCTTCGACGACGAAGACAGCCTAGATATCCCTGCTTTTTTAAGAAGAAATAAAAGTAAACTATAAAATTATATACGATAACGAAATAAAGTTCGTAATACTATGCAATAATCTTTGACTGGTCTTCAGCTACAGTAAGTTCTAAAACGATAGTAAACTATTGCGGTCATTTATTGCTAGGAGATACGTTATGAGTGAAGCACAGAGTCAACCTGTAGCCCATCACGATCATAGCCTTCAAAATTATACCTGCTCATCTTATTCTTCTCAGCTCAGTAGCTCGTCTGCAGAATATTCCATTGCCTCTCCCATTGTTTGTTCGGGTATTGGATTGCATACTGGAAAATATATTTGTTTAAAATTACTACCGGCCCCCGCAGGGACAGGTATTGTTTTTCGCAGGACCGATAAAAATAATCTTTGTATAAAAGCACTTTATAGTAACGTTATCGACACAAAACTAAGTACAGTTATTGCTAATCCTCTTTATCCTACCGTGCGAATTTCAACCATAGAACATCTTATGGCTGCGCTAGCAGGAAATTACATTAATAACGTGATCATAGAATGCGACGGCCCTGAATTGCCTGTTTTTGACGGGTCTGCGCGCAAATATGTTTCTCTTTTGCAAAATGTCGAACATGTTAAATACCCTACCCGAGCCAAAACTCTCAAAATTTTAAAAACCGTTCGTGTTCAAGATAATGATGCTTTTGCTGAATTAAGTCCCTCTATTTATAAAAACTTGTCTTTATCCATTTTTATTAATTTTCCAGCTAAAATCATCGGTAAGCAACATTATTCAATGAAGCTTACCCCCAGCAATTTTAACAATAAAATTGCTCACTGCCGTACGTTTACGTTTAAGCAGGAAATAGACACTTTATTAGAAATGGGATTAGTAAAAGGGGGAAGCTTGGACAATGCCATTGTGGTCGAAAATAATAAAATTATCAACTCTAATGGGTTAAACTGTAAAGATGAATTTGTTAAGCATAAAATGCTTGATGCAATTGGGGATTTGTCTATGACTAATATGCAAATTCAGGGCAAATTTACGGGATATAAATCCGGACATAAACTTAACAATCTTTTGCTAAGACAATTGATGTCGGACAAAAAATCATGGTGCGTTGTTTGACGTGCCCAATGTAATTTTAATTTTTTATAATTAAACAAACAAGAGGCGTAAAATCCTCACTTTTGAATTAATTTATTCTCTTACTTAATTAATCGCTTCATCTTATTGCTCGACGTGTTATAAAATTAATTTCGTAATTAACTATTGTACCATTTCAGAAGAGCAGAAAGTTAGCATAACTGTGGTTGCAGTAAATCAAAAAAAACATTTTTCAAAGCATGTTTCTCGTATATGTATACCGTTATTATTTTCGATGAATTTAGTTGCTTGTGGTGGGAATCATCACGGTAAAAAGGAAACGAAAATCGTTAACGACAACTCAGAATTAAGTTATAAACAAAGTACACCCGAACAACTTTACAACAATGGAATTGATGCCTTAAAAACCAAGCATTATAAATTAGCAACCAAGCAATTTGAAACTTTACAAGAGAATTTCCCTTACTCTGGGTACGCTCCCAACGCACAATTAATGGAAGGGTATGCATATTATTTACAAAATCAGCACCCAGAAGCAGTCAAACAACTTGAAACTTTTTTACAACTTCATCCCAATAGTCCAGACGCACCTTATGCTTATTATTTAAGAGCACTTTGCTATTACGAACGCATTTCAGCAGTTGCAAGAGATCAGCAAAGTACCTTAGAAGCCCTTAGCGCCTTGAACGATGTAATAACGCGTTTCCCAGATACGCCGTACGCAAGAGACGCTCAGTTAAAAGTCGATTTGTGCCGTGATCATTTAGCGGGTAAAGAAATGTATGTAGGTCGGTTTTATGAACAACAAAAAAACTATGAAGCTGCAATTACACGGTATCAACGCGTTATTTTAGATTTCCAAACTACCAATCACGTCGCTGAAGCTTTGCATCGCTTGGTTGAGGTGTATCTTAAATTAGGATTAACCGATCAAGCGCGCAAAGCAGCGGCAGTTCTTGGCTATAATTATCCAGACAGTAAGTGGTATCGCTATACGTATGAAGATTTAAAAGATAATCATCTAGTAACGACCAAAACCGAAAAACCAACTGGAACAAAACCTAACTTTTTTGGTCGTATATGGCGTTCTGTGACCTCCATTTTTTAATGCGACACAACGAGTATAATTTTATTTGATATATAAATGTTAACTCAACTCTCTATACGCAATGTCGTACTAATTGAAAAACTTGATTTATATTTTGATCAAGGACTAACAGTGTTGACGGGAGAAACTGGGGCTGGAAAATCTATTTTACTTGACAGTCTTGGTTTGGTTTTAGGCGATAGAGCCAGTACAACCCTTATCCGTGCTGGAGCCAATCAAGCTAGTGTTACAGCATGTTTTGAAGTCATTCCAACGCATCCTATATTTTCTCAATTTACTGAGCAAGGCCTTGAAATAGCCGAAGCTGCTGAATCCGAGCTAGTCATCCGCAGGGTAATTACCGTAGATGGTCGCTCCAGAGCATATATCAATGACCAACCTATAGGAATATCTTTTCTTAGGGAAATTGCACAATCACTCGTAGAAATGCAAGGGCAATATGCTCAAGTAGGATTGATGGATCAGCGCACCCATCTTTTAATTTTAGATAGTTTTGGGGTTTCCTCTACCCTTATTGAACAAAATCAAAACGCTTATAAACGCTGGATTGAAGCCACTGCCCAATTGGCAGCTTTAAAAAAAACACTCGAAGCAACCGCAAAAGAAGAAGAATGGTTACGTAGTTCAGTAAAAGAATTAAAACAACTTTCCCCCCAAAAAAATGAAGAAATCGAGCTGGCTACACAAAGAAAAAATTTACAATACAATGAGCGAAAGTTAGAAGCATTATCTTCGGCCTTAAATTTAATCGCCCCCCAAGATCGCAGAGCTTTTCAACCCGCACAAACGTTATTGAATGCAAGTAAAGTATTGCAACGCTTGCTCCCTTCTGTGTCTAATCCTGAAGGATCGTCTTATAAAGAAGAAGAATCTGTCCAAGAAATATTGGAAGCCCTCACGCGTGCAGAGGAAAGTTTAGGCGAAGCAGAAACCATTTTAAACCGTTTAATTAATACCATCGAAATTAACCCGCAAAAATTAGACACTATCGAAGAAAGATTGTTTGGTCTTAGAGCGATAAGTAGAAAATTTAACGTTAGTATTAACGAATTACCTCTTCTTTTAGACGATTTTGAAAAACAGCTTTTAAATCTCGATCTGGGAAATCATGAAGTCAAAACATTAGAAATGGAAGTACACACTTTAAGAAGACAGTTCGAAGAAACATCGGAAAATTTGCATAAGGAAAGACAGAACGTAGCTTTACAATTACAAACATCTGTTGAAAAAGAACTTAAACCACTTAAATTGGAAAAGGCACGTTTTGTAGTCTCGTTTACGTCTTTACCTAAAGAAGCATGGAATTATACAGGAAAAGATCAAGTCCAGTTTCTTATTGCAGCAAACCCAGGTGTTCCCCCTGCCCCTCTAAATAAAGCGGCTTCTGGTGGTGAATTATCACGATTATTGCTAGCTTTAAAAGTGGTTATAAGTCGTCAATCCACTCTTTCTGCGTTGGTGTTTGATGAAATTGATGCAGGGGTTGGTGGCGCAACCGCCTCCGCAATTGGTGAACGTCTCCACCGTATTGCTAAAACAGTTCAAGTGTTTGCCGTCACACACAGCCCACAAATTGCCGCAAGCGCCGATGCTCAGTTTAAAATTGCCAAAACCATTAACGAGGGTATGACATTTGCTTATGCCCAAAAACTTAACAGGCAAGAACGTCGAGAAGAAATTGCTCGAATGTTAGCAGGAAACCAAATAACCGATGCAGCAAGAGCTGCTGCAGACAGTTTGTTAGACCATAAGAAATCATGAAAAAATCTCAAACTCCTTTTGAACATATTGAAACCCATCTACTCTCTAAATCCCAAGCAGAAGACGAAATGCTGGCACTGAAGGAGCTTTTGAAACAGTTTGATGATGCTTATTATAACCAAGATGATCCGCAGGTTGATGACGCTGTTTATGATACATTACGACGCAGGCAAAAAGACCTTCAATTACGCTTTCCAACCCTAGTAAAAACTTTGAATGTGCATGAAACTGTTGGCAGTGAACCCCGCACAGGACTGACAAAACGTACGCATCTTGTACCTATGCTTTCCTTAGAAAATGCCTTTAATACAACAGATTTTCAGAATTTTATCAATCGTATCCAACGCTATTTGGACTTAAAATCGAACGATATGGAGAATTTATCTTTTGTAGCTGAACCTAAGATTGATGGTCTTTCAATCAACCTGGTGTACGAAGATGGAAACCTTGTACAGGCTATCACACGAGGAGATGGAACAATAGGTGAAGACGTTACTGAAAATGTAAAAACAATATCCAACATACCCATTAAATTACTGAAAAAAGCTCCTGAAAAAATAGAAATAAGAGGCGAGGTGTATATTTCCAAGCAAGATTTTCTTATTTTAAATGAGCAACAAAAACAGTCACATAAACGGTTATTTGCCAACCCTAGAAACGCTGCAGCAGGTTCACTCAGACAATTGGACGTAGAAATAACCCGCCATAGGCCACTTTCTTTATTCGTTTATGCACAAGGGTATTCAAGCCAATCGGTTGCAGATACGCATGAGCATTTTCTTAAACGCTTACAAGAATGGGGCTTTCAGGTTAATCCATTGTATCGCGTTATAAAAAATGCCAACCAAGCGGAAGATTTTCAACAGACAATTTTCACCCAACGCTCTAGTCTTTCTTATGATATTGACGGTGTTGTTTATAAAGTGAATGATATTCATTTACAGGATAGATTGGGGTTTGTAGGACGTGCTCCGCGTTGGGCAATTGCCTGGAAATTCCCAGCAGAAAAAGGCATAACAACCTTAAAAAAAATAGAAATTCAAGTAGGCAGAACCGGGACGCTGACCCCCGTTGCTCTGTTAGAACCTATAAATATTGGTGGCGTCATCGTTACCCGAGCCACGTTACATAACGAAGACGAAATCAACCGAAAAGATATACGCGAAAACGACAAAGTTATTGTGCAACGCGCTGGGGACGTTATACCGCAAATTGTCCAAGTCGATGCCTCAAGTTTTAAAGAAACAAGAAATCTATCCTTTCAATTCCCACACACGTGCCCCATTTGTGGAGCACATGCTGAAAAACCAACGGGTGAAGCTGCAAGACGTTGTACTGGAGGCTTAACGTGTAAGGCTCAGATTGAAGAAAGATTAATTCATTTTTGCTCAAAAAATGCCTTTGATATTGAAGGAATGGGATCCAAAACCGTCTCAACTTTCTTTAAAGCAGGATTTATTCATCAACCTTCTGATATTTTTCACCTCGAAGCGTATCGCTCCGAAATACTCCGTCTAGAAGGCTGGGCAGAACTTTCTTTAGCTAACTTATTGTCTGCTATTGATCAAAAACGAACCGTCACATTGGATCGTTTTATTTATGCACTAGGTATTCGTCACATAGGCTTAGTAACGGCTAAGTTACTAGCAGCATACTATAACACGTATTCAATCTGGAAAGAGCAAATGATGTTAGCATGCCAGATCGGGTCAGACGCTAGATTAGCATTAGGCTCAATTGAAGGAATAGGACCTGCGGTAGCAGAGGAAATTACTGCTTTTTTCAGTGAAAAACACAATTTAAACACATTAAATGATCTAGAAAAAGTATTACATATCGAAAGTGTTGAAAGCAACACAGAAGGGTTGTTGGCTGGAAAAACAATTGTTTTTACTGGCACACTTTCAACAATGACACGCTCTGAAGCTAAGGATATAGCCGAACGCTTAGGGGCAAAAGTTACCAACTCGGTGTCAGTCAAAACAGATTATATTATTGAAGGCGTAGATGGTGGCAGTAAAGCCAAAAAAGCAAAAGAGCTGGGCAAAACGTGCTTAAATGAACAGGAATGGCGCGAACTCATCCACTATCCACCTTTGGATTAAATAAAAATTCCTAGAACGCATACGACATTTAATCTATATGCCGCTAAATTAATGGATTGGTCATACACCAAATAATTGTATGTTATAAGGAAATTATAAATTCTTTGTAATTGTGAAAACAATTTATCGAAAGTTATTTATGTGACCTCTAACCTATCTGGTCATTAACTACCCTCCCCCATATTTCGAAAATATAATCCATTGCGTAAAAACTAATTTGTTGGTTTCAAATAATTTTACCAATGACTGTAACCCACAATGTTCACTAATTTATGGTCTTATCAATGTTGTAATTAACATCTTATGAAATCAACTGCACGGGTCTTTATCTATACTATTTCCGCATATGTATAGTTATTTTATTACCTTTATCAATTGATAAAATTGTTGTTTTTATAAACTGAGATACAGTCGCAAAATGCGCTACAACATTTTTATTTAATTAATTTAAAAATAGTTACCTCCTATTAATAAAAATACGTAATCAAAGAACACTTTTTCGTGTGTTCCTAGTCTATACGATGATTTTGCCACTTAAATTCTAAACATGGCAAAATCGTTAAAGCCAATTATTAAATTATCTTCTTAAAATAACACTCACAGACATATTATTTTAAGAGATCGCTATGAGTACTAATAACGTAGTCGCTATTGATTTAGGAGCATCCAGTGGTCGTGTCATGCTTATCCGTTACCATCGCGAAAGCCAGACACTTTCTTTAAAAAAAATACATCGCTTTAAAACTCCCATACGTTTAAGGGCTAACCACTGTTATTGGGATATAGATGAAATTGAAAAACAAATACGTATTGGCCTAAAAACAATTGATAATTTGAATGTTGTTATCGACAGCATCGGCATTGATACATGGGGCGTTGATTACGTATTACTCGATAAAAATAAAAACCGCATTGGGCCAGTTTATTGTTACCGTGATTCCCGAACAAACGGCATTATGGAACGTGTTAAACAAGAACTTTCCGTCAATACAATCTATGAAAAAACCGGCATACAATTCCAACCGTTCAACACATTGTATCAACTCAAATCCCTAAAAGACGAAAATCCTGAATGGCTAAAGAGTGTTAGGCACTTTATTATGTTACCGGATTATTTAGCCTATTGTCTAACGGGGAACATACATTGTGAATACACCAATGCCACAACAACGCAACTAATTAATATCCATACAGGAACATGGGACAACGACTTAATTAACTACCTTAACCTCCCACAAAATTGGTTTAAACCTGTTCAAAAAATGGGACATACGATTGGTTATTGGAAAAATGCAAAAAACGAAGCCATTCCCGTCCTTTCGATAGCAAGTCATGATACAGCAAGCGCAGTTTTGGCTACACCTCTACGTGACAAAAATTGTGCCTATTTAAGTTCTGGAACGTGGTCACTTATAGGCTTAGATAGCGAACGCTTTTACCTTAATGAAGTATCACGTTGCAATAATATTACAAACGAAGGGGGTGTTAATAATCGCTATCGTGTCTTGAAAAATAGTATGGGACATTGGCTATTTCAACGAATTTGTCAAGAACATAGCATCAAAAATACCGCTCGTTTACTAAAAAACGTCGAAAATACACCTGCTTTTACCTGTTTGATTGATCCAAATCATAGCCAGTTTTTAAATCCAAAATCAATGACTAAAACAATTCAATTGGCCTGTAAAGAGCATCACGAGCCTATTCCTAATACCATTGAACAACTTAGTCGCTGTATATTCGATAGTCTAGCTTTATCCTACAATTATACGCTCAAACAATTATCCGCTTTAAGACATACACCCATTCAATCTTTACATGTTGTGGGTGGCGGCAGTCAAAATTCTCTTCTAAATCAACTCTGCGCCGATGCTTGCCAACTCCAAGTAACTACCGGTCCAATAGAAGCCTCAGCTTTAGGAAATGCTGGTGCACAATTTATTACTGCCGGCGTAATTCATACCATTGAGATGTTTCGTAAAATTATTAGCAACAGCTTTCCAGTCGCGTCTTATCACCCTCATCATTTAATTTCTGCCAATATTTACCATCGCTTCAATAGAATTTGTGACATTGCCGATAACACAGGAAACGAGATTGCTTTATAACGAAAGGGAATTTTACCATGCACTATGTAAAAGATAGCTACGATATCGCTCATAAACGATTTTCAGAGCTTGGCGTAGATACGGAAACAGCAATTCAAACTATGACTCATTTGCCCGTATCTATTCAATGTTGGCAAGGGGATGACGTCGGCGGATTCGAAAAAAGAAATCCGTCTTCATTAACAGGCGGGATTCAAGCAACAGGAAATTACCCGGGTAAAGCACGAACCGCTGACGAACTTCGACAAGATATAGAAATAGCCATAAATTATATTCCTGGACCAAAGCGGATCAATCTCCATGCCTCTTACCTCGAGTGCAATGAAACCATTGAACGCAATGAAATTGCTTCTGAGCATTTTGAAAATTGGGTTCTGTGGGCCAAGCACAACCACCTCAGCCTCGATTTTAATCCAACCTATTTTTCTCATCCCCTCAGCCAATTGGGCACCCTTACCAACCCTGATGAAAATATTCGCCAATTTTGGATTGACCATGGGATCGCGTGTCGAAAAATTTCAGCTTATTTTGGAAAAGAACTTAATTCACCCTCTATAATGAATATTTGGATCCCCGATGGAATGAAGGACTTACCTGCTGATCGCTTTGCTCCACGACAGCGTTTAATTCATTCGCTTGATCAAATCCTTCACGAAAAGATTGATGAAAATTACCATATTGATGCAGTTGAGAGCAAACTTTTCGGTATCGGTATCGAATCTTATACAGCAGGTTCGAATGAGTTTTACTTAGGCTATGCCATAACACGAAAGACAGCCCTTTGTTTAGACTCAGGGCACTTTCATCCTACGGAACTCATCTCAGACAAGATATCTGCCGTCACTCCATACGTCCATCATCTTTTATTACATATCAGCCGGCCTGTACGCTGGGATAGTGATCACGTTGTTCTTTTGGATGATGAAACGCAAGCCATTGCTAATGAAATTGTACGAGAAAAACTTTTTAACCGCGTACATATTGGTCTCGATTTTTTTGATGCGTCAATTAATCGTATTGCGGCTTGGATTATAGGAGCGCGAAACGTCAAAAAAGCATTATTACGCGCATTATTAGAACCTACCGATCAACTGCGTACAGTTGAAAATAAAATGGATTTTACGTCGAGTTTGGCCCTAATGGAAGAACAAAAATCTTTACCTTGGTCTGCCGTTTGGGACGAATATTGTAACCGAAACAATGCAAGCATCGGTCAAAATTGGCTTAAAGAAATACGAAATTACGAAGCCTCCACTTTATTAAAACGATAGGACGGGTTTCATGCAACACATTCACAACGCATGGTTTATTAAAGATATAGTAAAAGTTACAGAAGATATGTGGCTCAAAGGATGGAACGAACGTAATGGCGGAAATATAAGTTTGCGTTTAACCCAAAAAGACATTTGTTCCTACGAAAACGACTTTTATAGACATCCGCGCTTTCTCGAAACGACGCGTCCTTTCAAAGAGCTGGCAAATCAATATTTTTTGGTAACGGGTTCAGGAAAATTTTTTCGTAACGTCATGTTGGATCCAGAAGATACCTTAGCCCTGATACAAATTAACGAAGAAGGAACTGGGTATCATATTCTCTGGGGACTTCACAACGAGGGTGTCCCCACATCTGAACTGACAGCCCATTTGCAATCGCATATTACCAAAATGCAAGTCACAAATGGTCAAAATCGCGTCATTATGCACGGTCACGCAACCCATTTAATCGCCTTAAGTTATGTGTTGGAATTGAACTATGCATCGTTCACAAAACAACTTTGGGAGATGAGCACTGAATGTTTGGTAGTGTTTCCAGAAGGCATTGGTATTGTTCCTTGGATGGTTCCTGGAACCGATGCCATTGGCGATGAAACGGCATTGCTTATGAAAAAGCATAACTTAGTCCTGTGGCCCTTTCACGGAATATTTGGTGCAGGTGCAACGCTTGATGAAGCTTTTGGTTTAATTGACACCGCCGAAAAAGCAGCACAAATTCTTGTAAACGTCATGTCAATGGGAGGGAAAAAACAAACAATTTCCACCAACCAACTTATAGAACTTGCGAAACGTTTTAATGTTACCCCTCTAGCTGAAGCGCTAGCATCGTAACGTTTGCAAACAAAATTATACTGATTTGATTTTTAAAATTATTACGAAACCCTCTCATTATGGGGAAAATTTCATGAATAACGGTATTTTACTTGGAGTATTTTGGCACTTTATTGGGGCAACGTCTGCCGCTTGTTTTTATGCACCGTTAAAGAAAGTTCGAATATGGTCGTGGGAATTGATGTGGTCTGTAGCTGGTCTTTGCTCGTGGATTATTTTGCCTTGGGTTGTCAGCTATTGGCTTCTGCCTGATTTTTGGTCGTACTACGGATCGTTCAATCTTAATGTGATACTCCCTATTTTCTTGTTCGGAGCAATGTGGGGAGTTGGTAATATTGGTTATGGCTTAACCATGCGATATCTCGGAATGTCAATGGGGATAGGCATTGCTATTGGTATTACGTTGGTCGTTGGAACCTTAGCAACCCCCCTACTGCAAGGAAACTTTATGAAGTTAGCCTACTCTCCTGGAGGAAAATTTATTTTTCTTGGAGTGTTCACAGCTGTTATTGGCATAGCGATTGTCTCATATGCAGGCGTGTTAAAAGAACGTGCGAAACAAATAAAAACTGAAGATTTTCATCTTAAAAGAGGACTGTTGCTTGCTTGCCTCTGTGGAATATTTTCGGCAGGCATGTCTTTTGCTATAAACGCTGCCACGCCCATGCACCAAGAAGCTGCAAAACTGGGAATTTCACCTTTATTCGTTGATTTGCCCAGCTATGTTATTATTATGGGTGGAGGGGCTATCGTCAATCTCGGCTTTTGTTTTTATCGATTACTGAATTATAAGGCATTAAGACCGAATTCCATTTCTACGCCCCTCCTACTCAGAAATATTTTCTTTTCTGTCTTAGGCGGATCAATGTGGTATTTCCAATTTTTTTTCTATGCCTTTGGACACGCAAATATTCCCTCTAAATACAGCTTTATAAGTTGGATGCTCCATATGAGTTTTTACGTTTTATGTGGTGGCATTGTCGGCCTTATCCTTAAAGAATGGGGAGGTATTGGAAAAAAGCCTATTTATATTCTCTGTACTGGATGCCTCATCATCATCGTGGCAGCTAATATTGTCGGA
>NZ_CAWUGZ010000027.1:0-7390 GCF_963921845.1 Commensalibacter sp. Nvir
TCTGTGCTTTAAATAAGGAATTTTTTATCAAATTTACTTTTATAAAAATAGGAAATTGTTGATTGCAAAAGGATTTATTTATTAAATATAATATTCTTTTAAAGGAGCAAAACCATTGAACTGTGTTGAACAGTATGTGGATACATAGGCACCTGTTGATAATAATGAAATACAATCCCCAGCAGTTAAAGTTAAAGGCAAAGTGTAATTAGATTTTTGATACAGTATGTCAACGCCATCGCAAGAGGGGCCAGCAATAATAACGGGCTCTGTCTTTAATCCATCATAAGGTGTCTCGATAGGATAACGTATTGCCTCGCCTTCGGTTTCTGCTAAGCCTCCAAAGCGACCAATATCAAGATATATCCATTTAGGAGAATTGATGTTTCCTCTGTGACTGGCTAGAATAACTTCTGTAGAAATAACGCCAGCGTTGCCGACAATAAAGCGCCCAGGTTCTAATATAATTCTAGGCATGATGTGTGGAAAATGTTCATTTAAAGCGGATCGTATAGTTTTTGCAAATTCTTCAATTGTTGGAACAGTTTCACAATAAGTAATGGGAAAACCACCGCCTAAGTTAATCATCTCCAAGTAAATATTATGCTTGGCCAAACCTTGGAAAACTTTTGCGCTTTGGCGAATAGCAGAAGCATAAGCGCGAGGGTCAGTTTGTTGACTTCCAACATGAAAAGAAACGCCATAAGGATGAAGTCCAAGTGTTTTTGCTTTTATCAATAACTCAATAGCATAGGCGTTAGTTGTACCAAATTTACTTGATAATGGCCAGTCTGCACCCTGATTATCCACTAATATACGACAATAAACTTTAGATTTTGGTGCATGTTCAGCAATTTTATGCAACTCTTCAATACTATCAAAAACATACATTTCAATTCCTATTTGATGGGCTTGTTGAATTGAAGATGTTTTTTTAATAGTGTTTCCAAAGGATATATGCTTAGGCTTAGCACCTGCATTAATGCATTGTTGTATTTCTTCCCACGATGCAGCGTCAAAAAAAGAACGATTTGAAACTAATTTGCTTAAAATAGCACGAGCAGGATTGGCTTTAACTGCATAGTAAATATGCGCCTTAGGGAGGGCATGTTGAAGGTTGCGATAATTATTTTCAACTTGTTCTACATCAACTACTAGGCAAGGAGTTGATAACGCATTATTTGCTAGAAATTGTGATATTTTTGAATTCATGAATTTTTTTCTTTCATGTCCAAACCTGTTTCTTTACAACGAGAAGAGGAAATCTTGCATTACCAAAAGCTAAATGGATTGCATTACACTTAAAATTACAATTATTTAAAGAATAAAAATAAGTGAATCGATCCAGTTATTATGGTGTTCTTAGTGGATATGATCTTTTTTTAATGTAAAAGCAACTGTTAATTTGTAAAGTGATTAAAAAGACAATCTTAACTATTTACTTAAACTTAAAAATTATAATAAAAAATTTAAAAACAAAACGAAGTTTAATAAAACTAGAGATATAGAGTGAAGCTAACTAACATTTTTCAAAAAACTAACTGGAGTTAAAGGTATAGAATGGATAGTTCAGCGGACTCCTCAAAAAAAGTTTTTTCTTTAGATAGAAATTGTTCACCTTTGAAAATTTCTATAGGGGGTTGGTTTGAAATCTTAAAAAATACCATCATGGCTTTAATTAATGGACCTTCGACTTTAGTATCTGCCGGATGTGCTTTTTTTTCGACGTTATCCTTATTTCCAACCGCAAGCAGTTTGATCTCAATTTATGGCTTATTATTTGACCCCCAAACCGTTGAACCACAGCTTAAATTTTTATCTCACTTTTTACCTCCTTCTGTTTATCAATTTTTGCAACAAATGATAAAAAATCTTGTTGAACAAACTAATTCAACACTCACAACGCAATTGGTTATTTCTATTCTTTTGGCATTGTGGGCTTCTGCAATTGGTACAAAAGGGTTAATTACAGGATTGAATATTACCTATAATGTAGAAGAAGCACGTAATTTTTTTAAGTTTCAAGTGGTATCATTTACGCTAACATTATTTGCAATTTTAGGTATGATTTTGACATTGGCTATTGTAGTAGCTCTTCCTGCTATTATTAATACATTGCCTTTAAAGCTTTTTTACGAAGTGGTGAATTTTCACCCCATAGTAGGCCAATTGATCCAGTCTTTTAATATTGTAAGAACATCAAGTAATTTAGTTGTTTTATTTTTTATTATGGGTATTTTTGCTCTTTTTTATCGTTACGGGCCTTGTCGAAATGACGTCAAATGGCGTTGGATTTTCCCCGGGGTTATTGCTTCAACCTTTTTATCTTTGGTGTCAGCCTTACTTTTTTCATTTTATGTTGCTCATTTAGCTAATTTTACGAGTACTTATGGACCTTTGGGTACCATCGCGGCTGTTATGATGTGGTTTTGGGTTTCCTGTTATGTAGTATTATTGGGTGCTCAATTTAATGCAAAAATAGAAGAGTACGTCATGAAAAACAGTTTTAAAATACAAGGTCCAACTTAAAAACAGAATAAAATTTTGTATCTAAGTAAATATTGTATACATTGCTTATGGTTTAATTAGGAGCTTGAGCAACTTCAATAGCACGTATTGGAGTGATAGTTACTTGGGCTGTACCTTTTTTAATCATGCCGATCTTTGCTGCAGCAGCTTTTGATAAGTCAATTATTCTGTTGCCCGTAAAAGGTCCACGATCGTTAATTACCACTATTACAGCATGCCCAGTGTCTTTAGAACGAACAAGTACTCTTGTTCCCATAGGTAAACTGGGATGTGCGGCGGTTAGACTATTTTTGTTAAAAAGTGCCCCAGAAAAAGTTCGTGAATGGGAATGCCTTCCACCGTACCAACTAGCAGTACCACTTTCTTCATTACTTTTATTAACATTACGAATTGTTTCGATATTAGCTGATGTAATAGGTTGATAAACCTTGTGACGGTGTAAATAACGAATATGTGTTCTTTTTCGAGTGGATTTAATATTTTTTTTTGTCAATGATCTAATAGGACGTTTAGATTCTATAGACATTGATGCGTGTGCACCGTTTAAGGGATATAATCCTAAACCTGTCAAAAAACATAATCCTATTAGTTTACTGTAATTACGTTTCATGTAACCCCAAATTCTAGATTTTGTTTTCTAACAATTTGTTAGAAAACATAAAGATAATTTTATTAAGGTTATAAAAACCTCACATAGAAATAGCGCACTATATCATATATGAAATTAAAATGTTATAAAAAAGAAAAGTTGAGTAAAATATTCTTATTTATCAATCTATTAATACAAAATAAGCTCACTATAACACACACATGGTTTTGTTTTATAAAGTTGAAAGGAACTCAGTTTAAATATAAATCAACTTGATGTAATATAAAGAGTTATTTATTAAAGGTCTCAAACATACAGTTTTTCAGTATAATATATGCGTATTAAAAGGCGTCTCCGTAGTGATAGAATTACCTCTTGTATATGTTTTAAATGGTCCAAATCTTAATATGTTAGGAATGAGACAACCGGAGATTTATGGTCAAGCGACTCTGGACGATGTTGAACAAATTTGTATTCAAAATGCAGAACAAGCTGAAATAGCTATTGATTTTCGTCAGACGAATGATGAGGGAGAACTTGTTTCTTGGATTCAAGAATGCAGAGGTAGGGCTAAAGGTATAATTATTAATGCCGGTGCGTATAGTCATACCTCTATTGCTATTTTAGATGCCTTGCTTTCTGTTGAGTTGCCAGTAATAGAGGTGCACATTTCTAATATTTACCGTCGAGAATCTTTTAGACATCATTCTTACGTGTCGCAAGCAGCAATGGGCGTTATTTGTGGTTTTGGTCTGCAAGGGTATGCTTTAGCACTTGCAGCGATAGCAAACCTTATTTTAGAAGAGGATAGTTAATGAGCAAAATGCTCGTCGATGTAGAAATTATTCGTATTTTGGCCAATATTTTGACCGAAACAGGGTTAAGTGAAATTGAAATTGCCGAAAAGGATCAACGTATCCGCGTGGCAAGAAACTTAACGCATAATGCTGTTGTATCTCCTGTTTTAGAAGCAAAACAAGAAACGGAAGCAACCCAACAATTTTCTGAAAGTCAACAAGATCCCGCTAAACATCCCGGTGCTGTATTAAGTCCAATGATTGGTATTGCTTATCTTACCCCAGAACCATCATCTCCTCCATTGGTAAGTGTTGGGCAAGAAGTGCAAGCTGGTCAGGTTGTTATGCTTATTGAAGCAATGAAGACGTTTAATCAAATTCGTGCTCACAAAGCCGGCAAAATAACGCGTATTTTGATATCTTCTGGTGAGCCTGTCGAATACGGTGAAGCATTGATGATTATAGAGTAGGTCATATGTTTACAAAAATTCTGATTGCGAACCGTGGTGAAATAGCACTTCGTATTTTAAGAGCTTGTCGAGAAATGGGTATTCGTACGGTGGCGGTTCATTCTACGGCCGATTCAGATGCGATGCACGTTCGATTAGCCGATGAAAGTGTTTGTATAGGTCCACCTTCTTTAACGGAAAGTTATTTAAATAAAGCAGCAATTCTTTCTGCCGCCACAATTACAGGTGCAGAGGCTATTCATCCTGGTTATGGATTTTTATCCGAAAACGCTGAGTTTGCAGAATTGGTTGAGATGCACGATATCGTTTTTGTTGGACCGACTTCTCAGCATATTCGAATGATGGGTGACAAAATTCAAGCCAAAGCGACTATGAAGAAGTTTAACGTGCCACTTGTCCCAGGATCCGATGGAGCGGTGAAGGATGTTGAATCTGCAAAAAAAATTGCTTTAGAGGTAGGTTATCCTGTTTTAATAAAAGCAACTGCTGGTGGTGGCGGTAGAGGAATGAAAGTCGCTAAAAATGAATCAGAACTTGAAGAGGCGTGGCACATAGCTCGATCTGAAGCAAAAATGGCTTTTGGTAATGATGAAGTTTATCTAGAAAAATATATGGATAAACCACGTCATATTGAGGTTCAGATCATAGGTGACCAACACGGCAATGTTTTATTTTTAGGGGAAAGGGATTGTTCGTTACAACGTAGGCATCAGAAAGTTTTGGAAGAAGCCACTTCTCCTGTTTTAACTAAAGAGCAGCGTCAGTTTATAGGAGATGTCTCAGCCAACGCCATGAGAAAGCTTGGGTATTGTAATGCGGGGACCTTGGAATTCTTATATCAAGATGGACATTTTTGTTTTATCGAGATGAATACTCGCTTACAAGTAGAACACCCTGTCACCGAATTTATATCTAACGTTGATTTGGTTTCTGAGCAAATACGAGTGGCAGCAGGTGAGGCGCTCAGTGTTAAGCAAAACGATGTACATTTTCAAGGGCACGCGATTGAATGTCGTATTAATGCAGAAGATCCAATAACGTTTGTTCCCAACCCTGGTAAAATCAATGTGTTTCATGCTCCTGGTGGGTTAGGCGTACGACTAGATAGTGCTTTGTATGTGGGATATTCTATTCCGTCTTATTATGATAGTATGATCGCAAAATTGATTGTTCACGCTCCAAATCGCCCATTAGCCATTGCTAGGATGAAAAGAGCGCTAGAAGAAATGGTTATTTCTGGCGTCAAAACAAATATAGCGCTGCATCAGAAAATTTTATCCAATGAAGAGTTTATAAAAGGAGAATATACAATTCATTGGTTAGAACGATTCATCGAGAAAAATATAAAAGCCTGTTAATAAGGAGTTTATATTTGATCTATGTATATTGGATAACAGAATTAAGAGGGACGTCAATTTTTTGACGTCCATTTAATCCTTTTAATTCAATTAATGCAGCTGCTCCGACAATATCTGCACCTGCTTTGCGAAGCAAATCAATCGCTGCTTGTAACGTACCACCAGTTGCTAAAAGATCATCGACAATAACAACGCGTTGGCCAGGCTTAATGGCATCTTCCTGAATATGAATACAATTTTGCCCATATTCTAGTTCGTATTCAATGGAAATTGTTTTTCCAGGAAGCTTCCCTGGTTTACGAATCATAATCATTCCGCAACCCAGAGCGGAAGCTAGTGGTGAGGCACTAACAAACCCACGTGATTCTATGCCTGCAATAAGGTCTGGCTGCCATCGGGCGACACTGTGTGCCATACGAGCGGTAGCAATTTGCCAAGCATCTGCATTTTTTAATAGCGTAGAAATATCATAGAATAATATTCCTTTTTTGGGATAGTCCGGAATAGAACGAATATAATCTTTTAAGTTAATTTCTGGAGGACAAAAAGGTGTTTTGTGTGCAAGGACCATATTTACATTTCTAAATAATAAAATAATTCAGAGCTAGATTTAAAGCGTAATCCTGAATATCACAATAGTTTTTTCTATTTTAAGAATCATTAAAATCTGAGGGAAATTGTTGCTGCCAAGCTTCTTTTCCTTTTTTCCCTTTTTTTTCCATATAAGGCATCAAAAGATGAAGAAGAAAAGGTTTTAACATGATAAGTTTGATTTGAAAGCCTGACCATTTAGGGATGAAATACTCTAGTTTTTTTTGCCGAATAGCTTTTAAAACCGTCTGGCAAATAATATCTGTTGATAATGGAGGCGTGCAAAAATTAAGTAAAGATCCACCATCTTTTACTTCTTGACGAAGCATTTTTGTATTAATTGCAGCAGGATGAATGGAAGATACATAAATATTTTTTTTCCTAAGTTCCAGCGCTAATGCGAGTGCAAATCCGCGTAATCCAAACTTACTAGCAGAATAAACAGCGCTATTTTTTAAAGGGAATAAACCACCTAAAGAATTAATAAAAATTATGGATCCTTTTCTTTTAATAAGAGGTAAAAGCCCTTTCGTTATATAAATGGCTCCTGTCAAATTTACCTGAATTTGATCTTGAATTGTTTTATCATTTTGATTAAATAAAGAACCAGGATAAATATTCCCAGCACTATGAACAAGCACATCAATTTGACCAAAACGAGATTGTATGTCGTGGCAGAGATAATGAACTTCAGTAGCTTGGGAAATGTCGCATACACATCCCGTTACATGTTTTCCAAAATGTAAAGAGATTTGCTCGAGTTGAGCTAAATTACGGGCAATCATAACAATGCGATAGTTTTGTTTTAACAAGCATTGAACCAGTGCTCTGCCCACTCCACCCGTTGCACCAGTAATGACAGCAATTTTTTTGGGACGATTGAAAATATTAAAGCGCATGGGACATTCTCAATTTCGCATAAAATGCAATAAAATTAGATTCAAAGTTACGTTGCGATTGTAATCTATCGGGATAGTTTAAAAGATATTTTAGAATGCTTTTAGATTTAAGCAAATGATTTATTAATTGTTTTGAGATATTAATCAAGTTTATTTA